>NZ_JADYXA010000040.1:0-32164 GCF_015864495.1 Pseudoalteromonas sp. SWYJZ98
CAGTAAGACCTTTACCAGCCTGAAGTTCAGCTAATGCTTTGTTGAAATCGAAAGATTGAGTCATGTGTCACTCCTGTTTTCTTAATAATACTGAAATGACACAGATTTCTAAACACTACCTCTTGTTCTGCACAAACCAAAATAAAACCGAGCATTTAAGCGCTCGGTTTTTTACAGCCTTCAAGTAACTGCTGCCAAAAATCAATCCCCTTACGCCTTGCTAGATTTATATTATGCTCAGGTATAGATTCAGGCTCGTTATAACTATCAAGTGCTTCGCTCATACTTGCTTCGCGGATTAAATGCAATGTAGGAAAGGGCGCTCTATTTGTGTAGTTTGCGGCATCGGTTTCATCACTGTCAGCAAATACGTAATCAGGATGAAAATTAGCGATTTGATACTTACCTTCAAAGCCTTGCGCGACTAAAAGTGCATTAGCTAAATCGACTAAGTCTAAAAAGTCTTCAAAGTCACTAAAGCCATTGTCAAACATGATAAGGGTTGTTTCGCGCTTTGGTTCACGGTCAAGCTCAACACATTGCTCAAGCATATCCATTACAGCATCATCCATAGTTGCTGCTGGGCTTACTATGTAATGAATACAGTTATTTTCTACTTCTTTTCGAGCAAATGGGCAAAAGTTATATTTAACAATAACAGATGACACCCATTCACGGGTTTGGCTTATAGCTATGTTGGTCACGGTTTTGGCTCTAAATATTGATTAATAATGTTAAGTGTTTTTTGTATAGCACCTTGGTTTTTAGTTACGCATTGCGCAGCTTTAATACCTAAGGTTAGGCACGCTTTTGTATTTTGGCTAAACGTTATAAGCTGCTTTGCGAGTTCGTCGTTACTATCAACCACTACAGCACCTTTGAGCTTTGTTAGCTCGGGATAAACATGATCAAAATTGTATGTGTGTGGACCTGTTATTACACCTACCGAAAACGCCGCTGATTCCAGTGGATTATGCCCACCTCTGCGAATTAAGCTGCCACCAATAAAGCTCACATTTGCAGCGCCATATAAACACTGTAATTCACCAAGCGTATCAGCAAGAAGTACTTGCTCATTATTATAGTTATTTTGGCTACGACGGCTAAAGCTAAGTGGGCTTTGTGTTAAAAGCTCTGCCACTTTGTCAAATTGCTCTGGATGGCGCGGGGCAATTATAAGTAATGCGTTCGGTTGCTTTTTTAGTAATTCTTGATGGGCTAAAAGTACCAGCTCATGCTCAACAGGATGTGTTGAGCCTGCTACCCATACAAAGCGTTCATCGTTATTGTCTTCATTGCTGTTATAAAGCTGTTTAAGGTTGAGTACTTCAGCTAATTGCTCTTCACTTGGTGTTATATCAAATTTTATAGAGCCTGTTACATGGCTTTTTGAAGTTTCGAGACCAAGCTCTATAAAACGCTCAGCATCTGTTTTGTTATGGCTCGCAAGTACTGTAATTGAGCGCATAATAATATGCGTTAATTTAGCTACCTTTTGATAGCCTTGTTGCGACTTTTTAGAGAGTCTTGCATTGATAACAAGTACTGGTATGTTTTTTTTGTGGCTTATCGCCATTAAATTTGGCCATAGCTCGGTTTCTAAAATACATAATGCTTGTGGCTTAATACGGTTTAAAAATCGAGCTGTCGCAAACGGAAAATCAATTGGTAAGTAGCTACACGCCACAGTGTTTTTAAACTGGTTAAGTATTTGCTCTCTGCCTGTTGGGGTATTACAGGTTATAAGTATATCTAAATTTGGATGCGCTTTTTGAAGCGCTTTAATAAGCGGCGTTGCGGCAAGTACTTCACCAACAGAAGCACAATGAAAAACTAAAGGTTTAGCTTTAGTCGAAAATAAAGACTTACTGACAAACCCAAAGCGCTCTTTAAAGTGTGTACGATAGCCTTGGTTTTTTTTACCTCGTAAAATATAGAGATAAAATACAATCAGTGGGCTAATAAAAATTAATGCGAATGAGTAAAAAATGCGTGCCATACTGATCTTTCTTAAAGGGAAGTGGCGTTAGTTTACCGTGAAATAGCCGTTTTCTAAACAGACTCGTTATAAAATATGGTCTGGGTTCAGTTATAACCCGATAAAATACACACAATTAAATAAAATTATGGAATAATGAATTTAATTTTTCCTGCCATTTCAGTTCCAAGAGGAATTTTTTCATGTCAATTATCGATTCAGTGGCAACTAGCTACGTTGAAACATTAAACCGTCATCAGGCATTATTTGAAACGATGGAGGCTTATCATCAAGAATCTATGCAATTGTTAGAAGCATGCCATAGTGCATTACAAGCTGGTGGCAAGATTGTTTGGTTTGGTAACGGTGGTAGTGCAGCAGATGCACAGCATTTAGCTGCAGAATTTGTAGTGCGTTATAAATTAGAACGTGGTCCGCTTGCTTCAATGGCATTGACCACTGACACCTCAATTTTAACAGCGCACAGCAACGACTATCACTTTGATACGGTGTTTGAACGCCAAGTTCAAGCGTTATGTAAGCCAGAAGATTTAGTTATTGGTTTAACCACATCAGGTACTAGTAACAATATTAATTTAGCATTAGAGGCTGCAAATAAACTAGGCGCTTTTACTGTGGCATTAACTGGGCGTGATGGCGGTAAAGTAAAAGATATAGCTAAGTTACCTATTATTATAAAAAATGACGAAACAGCACGTATTCAAGAAGCTCACATGTTTATAGGTCACTGGTTATGTGAAGCCATGGATATGGTTGTTGCGGAGCAGCAGTAATGGATTTATCGTTATTAAAAAACTTATCAGCGGCACGAATATTAGTTGTTGGCGATGTAATGCTAGACCGCTATTGGTATGGTGATACAGGTCGCATTTCGCCAGAAGCGCCAGTACCGGTTGTTAAAGTAAGTAAATTTGAAGACAAAGCGGGCGGTGCAGCTAACGTTGCAAAAAATATAGCGCGGTTAGATGCAAAAGTTGGCTTATTGGGTTTAATTGGTGAGGACGAAAGCGGGCAGATTTTAGAGACCATCCTAAAAGGTGAAAAAATAAGCTCACAATTAGTGAGTGTATGTGATTTACCTACTATTTCAAAAATGCGTGTTATTAGCCGCCATCAACAATTGGTTCGACTTGATTTAGAAGAAATGTTTACTGAGCAACATAGCCAGCTTTTATTAAACCGCTTAGAGCTTGTACTTGATGAATACGACTTTATTGTGTTCTCTGATTACAGCAAAGGATCTTTGAGTTTAATTAAAGAAATGGTAAGCCTTGCTAAGAGCGCCGGAAAAACGGTTTTAATCGACCCTAAATCGCCTGATTTACATTTATATGAAGGTGCTGATTACATTACACCTAACTTACATGAGTTTAAGTTAGCGGGTGGTCAAACCGATTCAGAAGAGGCTTTAACAGCAAGTGCGCGTGATTTAATAAGCAAAAATGGCATTAAAGCCATGTTACTTACGCGTTCTGAGCAAGGTATGTCGCTTATTAGTGCAGATGAAAAATTTGATTTTGCAGCGCAAGAGCTTGAAGTAAGCGATGTAACCGGGGCCGGTGATACGGTTATAGCTACATTAGCTGTTATGCTTGGCGCGGGCATGGAACCTAAAGATGCTGTCGAAATTGCTAATTTAGCCGCAGGTATCGTTGTGAGTAAGTTTGGGGCTGCAACTGTCTCGCCAGAAGAGCTAAGCCGCAAGCTTGGTCAGTATTTACATACTACGGGTGAGCATTACCAAACACCATTTGATGATGTACTTCAGCATATTGAATTTGCAAAACAAAACGGCGAAACCATTGTATTCACTAATGGCTGTTTTGATATTTTACATGCTGGGCATGTACGTTATTTAGCGCAAGCTAAAGCACGAGGCGATAGACTCGTCGTTGGATTAAATAATGATGAATCAATTACGCGTTTAAAAGGGGCAGAACGTCCTATTAACCCGCTAGATGAGCGTGCGATGGTACTTAGCGCACTTTCATCTGTTGATTGGGTTATTCCGTTTGGTAGCTTAGATGAAAACGACACTCCCGCTAAATTAATTGAGCAGATAAGCCCTGATATTTTAGTCAAAGGTGGAGATTACACTGTAGATCACATAGCGGGTGCTGAGCATGTACTTCGCCATGGCGGAAAAGTTGAAGTGCTTGAATTTTTAGATGGGTGTTCAACATCAAAAGTAATTAGTAAAATTAAAAAGTAATACCAATTTTATTAAAAACATGATCATTCTAGCGTATTAAATAACTCACTAACTACGTTAAAAATTATTTATATAGAACAACTATGTATCATAACTTTAGCCTTGTTATTGAGCTATTTTCTTATCGCTATAATAGAACACTAATTTAATGCAATTGGTATAATTACTAATTCAAGTTTGCTTAAAAAATACAAAAAGGGATGAAAACAGTGTTTTCATCCCTTTTTATTTTTAATAAAGTAACTTACTAAAAATTTAATTCGTACTTGGCAAATGCTGATGTATCGTTTTCAGCGCCGTCATTGTTAGATGCAAAAGCACCTAAAGTGACTCGCCCTCCCATCGAAAGCATTCTATAACGAAGCTCTAATTGCTTACTATTAAACCCTGTTTTAGTAATTGTATTTCCTAAGTCAGGATTATTAGGATAACGATCGCGATTATCGCTGTTGTAATCAACACTGCGTAATTTTACCTGCCAATCGTCTCCATTAGATAACTGACCTAACAGGGTTAAAACAACTGACTGTGCATCGTTATCATAAGTAGAGCCAATAGTGCGACCGTGGTAACGGTAACCCGATTTGTAATCTGAATGCTCATAGTAGCAATTTTCATTGGTAGACTCTGCTGAACATGAAACACCTGTATCTATGTACTCTACATTTATTAATAAGTTTTGATCATATACACGTTGTGTTGTCTGTACGCCATACAAATAGGCTCTATCGGCTGGCTTAAACTGTGAACTGGCATCTTCTCCAATCGTACTGGCATATACAGCATAAGGTTGGTTGAAAAGTGTATCTGACCAACGAATATCTATGCCAGCTAATTGATTACCTATTTTTGACTCTAATTGGCTATCACAACTAACATTGCCATCAATACATGCTGTTTGCCCAGTTATGACATCAATAAAATCACCTGCAGAGCCTGGTTGGCCGTCTCCTGCCCATTGTGCAGACCAGCTAACAGCAATTTCTAATTGTTGTATTGGGCGTATATTTAATCTACTGCTCCAAAGTAAAGCATCAGGAATTACACGTGTAGACTCAAGTTTAGCCATTTGTGCGGTAAAGCCCCATTGACCAATCCAGCTTAACCATGGTGTTTCAAAAGCAGTACTTTTTTCTCTGGTTACACTTAGTGCAGGTAAAGGTTTCGCATTACCAGACATAATTAAGCTGTTATCAACACCAGGTCCCCAAAATTGCTCAACAGCACCGGCTCTAAAAATCCAGTTACCTAAACGGTAAGCTAAGTAACTATCGTCAAGTGAGGTATCGTTACAATCGGTTAAAGCTTGCTCATCGGTAACTATATCGTCAGTCGTTTTTCCATCAACTAAACATTTTTTACCGTCGCTTCTGTAATTTATAGCTACTTTAGCTGCAAAGTTATCGCCTAAATAAGCGTAAGCTGCTGAAAGCTCTGTTTCTTGTGTATTTGTTGCACCAAAGCTTGTTGCTATGATCGGATCTGTGGCTGCAAAAGCAGATAATTGAAGACTATGCGAGCTGCTATTTTCTGATTTATATCGATGCTTAACGCGAAGTAAAGCATCTTGCAAGCTTGGAGATAATTGCTCAAGCGGCATGCTTTGCACATCACTGATAAAACTTTTCCACATAAGCGGATAGGTAGTTACAGGAGCTAAAATAACACCGGCATCAGCTAATTGTTGAATATCAGCTCTAAGACCGTAATCATCGGGTTTTACCCATGGTTCAGCATTAACTGACGCGCTCATAGCGCAAAAAAGAGTAGAAAGTAGAAAAATTCTGTTTCGCAAAGTTCAGATCCTTGTGATTTAGATTGCGGCTAAGTTTATCAACCTAAGCTTGTTATTGCAGTAAATAATCAAATTTATAGAGCTAATTTAATATATTAAAATGTAACCTAGCTATCGTAATAAGTATCTGATTGGTATACTGGAGTTCAAATAGGAAATTGAGAATGTAATGAGCAACAAACGACTTTTATTTATTCCCGTATCATCACCAGAAGGCATTGGTGAATATATGCGCTCGTTGTTGTTGGCTCAAAGTTTAAAGGCAGAACTTACTGATTCTCTCGATATTCACTTCATACTAAACAAGCATACAAGCTACGCAAAAAAGTGTCCTTTTGAAGCCACATTGCTTGAACACTCAGCGACTAAAGAGCTTGATTCTGTTTGCGACTTTATAGAGCAATTTAAACCTGACGTCGTTGTTTTTGATTGTGCAGGACGTGCAGGGCATATGAAAGCGGCTAAAAAAGTAGGCGCTAAAGTTGTATTTATTTCTCAGCATGCAAAAAAACGCGCTAAGGGATTGAAGCTAAACAGGATTAATTTAATTGATACACATTGGGTTGTACAGCCTGATTATTGTATTGAGCCACTTACATGGGCTGAAAGTGCGAAGTTAGACATGTTTCCCTTGGCACCCCCTCGTAATGTAGGCCCTTTTGTTGCATTTGCTTCTTGTGAGCAAAAACGTGATGTTTTAAATCGCTATAATTTAGTATCTGATGGCTATTTTATTGTTAATGCGGGTTCTGGCGGACATATATTAAATAATCTTAATTGTGCTGAGGTTTACTTTAAAGCCGCGCTTAAAATTACTAAAAATACTGGTTTAAAAGCAGTTGTAGTGTTTGGTGCGAATTATAATAAAGCAATTCCGAAAAGTGATGAGGTTACTTGTTTATTAAGCCTGCAAGGAACCGAATTTTTGGCATTAATGAGCCAAGCTAAAGTCGCATTACTTAGTGGTGGAGATACTTTATTGCAAGCAATTGCAGTTCAAACCCCTGTTGTGGCATGTGCTATCTCAAAAGATCAAAATACACGTTTGGATCATTGCGTTAATGCAGGTGTTGTAATAAAAGCGAATCTTGATATTGATGAAATTACAACGAAAATAGCTCAAGTTATTACCGAGCCTTTTTATAGTGAATTTATTGGTAAGTATAAGCAACTCAATAGCACACATAGCTTCGACGTGATCACTACCGGTATAAAAAATATGCTTGTAGGAGATCGCTTATGAATATAGTGATTGTAATTGATTCACTAGTAGGTGGTGGTGCTGAAAAAGTAATGCTTACCTTGGCTGAAAAAATGGCGAAACTACAGCACAATGTCACTATATTATCTCTTGCGAGCAACGCTGAGTATGACATTCCTGATATAGTTAAAGTTGATAGCCTTTTTCCTGATAGAGCATCTAAAGTAGATAGATTCTGGCAGCGAAAAAATAGTATTTTGCGATTAGAAGCGTGGTTTGAAAAAAAACAAAGCGAGATTGGCAATATTGATCTAGTGCTTTCTAACCTTGATAGAAGTAATAATTTACTTGCACGTAGTAATATCAAAAATGTTCACTTTGTTATTCATAACTCCGTCAATGCAGAACTTGCTCGTCAAAAAAAGTTAGGTCCATTTTCATACTTATACCTTAAAAAAAGTAAGCAAAACTTAAATGGTAAATCACTTATTTGCGTATCAAAGGGTGTTGAAAAAGAAATAACACAAGGGGTTTTAATTAATCCAAGTGCAATCGCGACTATTTATAACCCGTTCGATTTTGAAAAAATAAGACAGCAAGCAAATGAGCAAAATAACAATATCCCAAATGAGCCTTACTTAATTCATGTAGGAAGACTCGCCAAACAAAAACGCCACGATATATTATTTGCAGCATTTGCAAAGCTTGATAAAAAATACAAGTTAGTACTTTTATGTAATAAACCGGCTAAAGCGCTAAAGCTTGCACAGCAATATGGCATAGAAAAACAGTTAGTAGTGCCTGGATTTCAACAAAACCCGTACAACTGGATTAAGCATGCCAAAGCTTTAGTTTTGAGTTCTGATTTTGAAGGACTGCCAACGGTATTAATTGAGGCTTTAGCGGTGGGTACTCCGGTAGTTAGCACTAATTGTACATTTGGACCAAGCGAGATATTAACAGGCGAGCTAAATAAATATTTAGTACCTGCTGGACAAAGTGAGGCATTAGCCAATGCCGTTAAGCAGGTGCTAGTAGATAAGCCAAATGTAGAAAACGCAGATATTCTAAAACAAGTACAGGCAGAGCAGGTTGCTCTGCAGTATTTAGCATTGGCTAACTAAGTTAACTTATATTAGCGAGTGTTTTGAGGTAGTTGCTGTGCAGAGTTTGCCAGTCATTCACTTGCCAATTAAATACATCATTTCGACCTTGCTCTTTTAAAAATGAGCGCTCAAGGCGTGCCATATTACTTTGTTGCCACTGTGGGTTCGGCGCTCTTATTTCACCTCTATCAAAGTCGATAATATACACATCACCAGTATCATCAAACAATATGTTATTAATGTTTAAATCGGCGTGATACACACCTTTTGAATGAAATAGCGCGATTGTTTTAGCAATGCGCTCCAACTCATCTTCAGTCAATGAACGTTCAATTAATATATCGAGTACACTTTTAGCGCCTTTAACAGCCTCGGTAATAATATCACCACGGTAAATTAATCCGCTGTGGGTTACTTTAGCTGCAACAGGGGTTGGTACGTTTAAACCAAGCTCTATAAGCTTACTCATTAAGCTAAACTCTTTAAATACGCGGGTTTGTTCAAGTCCTGGGTATAAATATTGATCGCTTAGCAATTTACCCACTAAGCCACCGCGCCAATAATGCCTAAGTACGGCTGTTAATTCGTCTTGCTTAAAAAACCACGCAGTTGCTCGACCTTTTTTAGCGCCCACAATTTTATTTTGTTGTTGCCAATAATTTGCATCAAACCAATCGAGGGTAATTTGGCTTGTGTATTTAGGGTGGCTTAATAGCGTGTGATTGCCTTGCACGTGTTGTTTAAACATAGCTCTGTGTAATTGCTAAATAATGAGTCTATATTAGCGCGTTTTAAAGCGCAGGATAAGTGCTTGCAATAGCGTGATTATAATTTAAGATCGGCTTTTGTATTTAATACCTAAGGGAATGTGTGACTCAAGCTCCTAATTATTCATTTATTTGTATATTAAGACTCTCAGCCATTGGTGACGTATGTCATGCTGTGAGTGCAGTACAAGCTATTCAAAAGGCACACCCGAATGCAAAAATCACCTGGGTAATTGGCAAAATAGAAGCCATGTTACTTGCTGACTTACCGGGTGTTGAGCTGGTGGTATTTGATAAAAAGCAAGGCAAAGCAGCGCTTAAAAGCTTAAAGCAACGCTTCAACAACCAAAAATTTGATGTGCTTCTTAATATGCAAGTTGCATTAAGGGCTGGGTTTGTAGCGCGTTGTATTCCTGCAAAAGTAAAAGTAGGGTTCGATTGGGCACGTTCAAAAGAATTGCACAGCTTATTTATTAATAAACGAATAGACCCACAAGCCCAGGCGCATGTGCTTGAAGGCTTTAAAGGTTTTGCAAAAGCCATTGGTGTTTCTGATTATAAACCGAGTTGGGACATGCCATACACCGAGCAAGACCAAGCGGTTGCAGATGAGTTATTAACATCAGAATACCTAACTAATAAACTATTAGTAATATCGCCCGCAGCTAGTAAAGCGCAGCGTAATTGGCTCGCTGATCGTTATGCCACATTGGCTGATTATGCAAGCGAGCAAGGCTTTAAGGTGGTATTGACGGGTGGCCCAACAGAGCTTGAAATTAACCTAGCAAATAGCGTTATTGAGCACAGCAACACGCCTATTTTAAATTTAGTAGGTAAAACAAAACTCAAAGAGTTGTTGTGCGTGTTAAAGCGTGGCAGCTTAGTGCTTGCGCCCGATACGGGTCCTGCGCATATGGCAGTAACAGTTGGTACGCCGGTTATTGGTTTATATGCACATTCAAATCCAGCACGCACAGGTCCTTATTTATATCAAGACTACGTGGTAGAGGTTTATCATCAAAATTTGCTTAAGCAAACAGGTAAAACGGCTGAGCAAGTCTCGTGGGGTACACGCGTAAAAGGCGATGATTTAATGAGCCAAATTACAGTTGATGATGTAAAAGCGATGTTTGACCATGTTGTACAAAAAGAGTCTTTGTAATGAATGCACAACAAAAAAATAAAGCGCTTTTTTTAGACCGAGATGGCGTGGTAAACGTTGATCATGGTTATGTGTATCAAAGCGATAAATTTGAATTTATTGACGGTGTTTTTAGCACTTGTAAAGCATTTTATGATGCAGGCTATAAAATCATAATCGTCACTAATCAATCTGGAATTGGTCGAGGTTATTACAGCGAAGCTGATTTTTTAGCACTGACCGAGTGGATGAAAGACCAGTTTAGTGCCCACAGCATTGAAGTTACCGATGTGTATTTTTGCCCACATCACCCTAAAAAAGCGCACCCTGAATATTTGAAAGAGTGCAGTTGCAGAAAGCCTGCGCCAGGTATGTTATTACAAGGCATACAAGAGCATAACATCGACCCTGCTTGCAGTATTATGGTGGGCGATAAACTCAGTGATATGCAGGCTGCGAAAAAAGCAGGGATCACTACACGCGTTTTAGTGCGCTCAGGTCAAAGCTTTGACGAAAGCGCTAAGCAAGAAGCTGATTTAATTATCAATTCTATAAGTAGTTTACCTGCACTTTTAAACACATAAATAAACAGCCTGTAAACTGGCAGGAATTCCTTCCAACTTAGGGCGTTTGCGACGAACTGCAAACCGTGCATTTTACCCATTAAACTTTTACAATACCCCGCATAATAAACAGCCGCGAAAGTGCGGTTGTTTACCCGTTCAAATATATGGAGAACCTAGATGAGAGCATCTGCTTTTTTTAGCCAGCTACAACAGCAAATTGAAGACGTAAAAACCGAAGGTTTGTATAAAAACGAACGTATTATCAAGTCCCAGCAGCAAGCTCAAATCGAAGTTGCATCAGGTAAAGTAATCAACTTTTGTGCTAATAACTATTTAGGTTTAGCTAATAGCCCAGAGTTAATTGAAGCGGCGCAAAACGGTTTAAATAATCATGGTTTTGGTGTTGCGTCTGTTCGTTTTATTTGTGGCACGCAAGATATCCATAAAACACTAGAGCAAAAAATCAGTGCGTTTTTAGAAACAGAAGATACTATTTTATATTCTTCATGTTTTGACGCAAATACAGGTTTGTTCGAAACTATTTTAGGCGCAGAAGACGCTATTATTTCTGATTCATTAAATCATGCATCAATTATTGACGGTGTACGTTTATGTAAAGCTAAACGTTTTCGTTATGCAAATAACGACATGGCTGATCTTGAGAAGCAACTTATTGCAGCAGACGAAGCCGGTGCTAAAACTAAACTAATTGCTACCGATGGCGTGTTTTCTATGGACGGCGTTATTTGTAATTTAGAAGCTGTGTGCGACTTAGCCGATAAATATGATGCGCTTGTAATGGTAGATGACTCTCACGCAGTTGGCTTTGTTGGCGAAAACGGTAAGGGTACACCTGAGTACTGTAATGTATTAGACCGTGTAGATATTATCACCGGTACATTAGGTAAGGCGCTGGGCGGTGCTTCAGGTGGTTATACATCAGGTAAAAAAGAAATTGTTGAATGGTTACGTCAGCGTTCACGCCCATACTTGTTCTCAAACTCATTAGCGCCTTCAATTGTTACTGCATCAATTAAAGTACTTGAAATGCTTGAAAATGGCGGCGAGCTTCGCGCTAAACTTTGGTCAAATGCTAAATATTTCCGTGAGCAAATGGAAGCTGCTGGTTTTACGTGTGCAGGTAAAGATCATGCAATTATCCCCGTAATGCTAGGAGATGCCAAAGTAGCCTCGTTAATGGCTGATAAATTACTTGCTGAAGGCATTTACGTAACCGGTTTTTCATTCCCTGTAGTACCAAAAGGGCAAGCGCGTATTCGTACACAAATTTCAGCGGCACATAGTATTGAGCAACTCGATACAGCTATCGATGCATTTACCCGTATTGGTAAAGAAATGGGCGTTATTTAATTTTATTTTAAACCGAAGCCTCGCTTCGGTTTTTTAATTGAGTGTGGATTATGAAAGCATTATCAAAATTAAAAGCAGAACCGGGCATTTGGATGACAGATGCACCAAAGCCAGAAGTAGGTCATAACGACTTACTGATTAAAATTCGCAAAACAGCTATTTGTGGTACCGACGTACATATTTACAAGTGGGACGAATGGGCAAGTAAAACCATTCCAACGCCTATGGTTGTTGGCCATGAATATGTTGGTGAAGTCGTTGATATGGGCCAAGAAGTTCGTGGCTTTCAGGTTGGCGACCGCGTATCTGGCGAAGGGCATATTACGTGTGGGCATTGTCGAAATTGTCGTGGAGGGCGTGTACATTTATGCCGTAATACAACGGGTGTAGGTGTAAACCGTGAAGGTGCGTTTGCCGAATATTTAGTTATTCCTGCATTTAACGCATTTAAAATTCCAGATAATATTTCTGACGAACTCGCTTCTATTTTCGACCCATTTGGTAACGCAGTTCATACCGCACTATCGTTTGACTTAGTTGGCGAAGATGTACTTATCACTGGTGCAGGCCCAATTGGTATTATGGCAGCAGCTGTTGCAAAACATGTTGGTGCTCGCCACGTTGTAATTACCGACGTAAACGAATACCGCCTAGATTTAGCACGTAAAATGGGGGCTTCACGCGCTGTAAACGTTGCCAATGAAAAGCTTGAAGATGTAATGAAAGAGCTAGGTATGACAGAGGGTTTTGATATTGGCCTTGAAATGTCAGGTGTGCCAAGCGCGTTTAATTCAATGCTTAATAATATGAACCACGGCGGTAAAATTGCCATGCTGGGTATTCCACCATCTGATATGGCAGTTGACTGGAACCAAGTTATTTTTAAAGGTTTAGTGATTAAAGGTATTTACGGTCGCGAAATGTTCGAAACGTGGTACAAAATGGCAAGTTTGATTCAATCTGGCCTAGATTTAAACCCAATCATTACACATCAATATTCTGTGGATGACTTCCAAGCTGGCTTTGATATGATGATTTCAGGTCAGTCAGGTAAAGTAATTTTAAACTGGGATTAGTTCCTCACTAAATTACAAGAAGGGCGGCTTTAGCCGCCTTTTTTATACTATTAATTAAAGAGATTTCAATGGCATTTAAACATATTTCTATAGCGCAAACGTTAGAGCTTTTAGATAAAGAAGACGTGGTAATTGCAGATATTCGCGATCCTAATTCGTATCAAGCCGGTCGCATTCCAGGCTCAGAAGCACTTTCTAACGGTAATATCGCACAATTTATGATGGAAAAAGAATTCGATCAGCCAATTATTATTGTCTGCTACCACGGTATGAGCTCACAAGGCGCAGCTAGCTACTTAGTTGAGCAAGGTTTTGAAGACGTTTACAGTATGGATGGCGGCTTTACAGCTTGGGAAGCTGCTTACAGCGAGAAAGTAGAGCGATGATAGAGCTTGGCAGTTTAAATAACCCGCGCGCCGCACAGGGCTTTATAGATTATTTAAAAAGCCAAGGTTTACAAGGACAATTAAGCTCCTCAGATGGTAGCAATGTCATTATTAGTGTTGCGCCTGAGCATTTTCATCAAATACAACCTTTATGGGCCGAATTTACACAAAACCCTAACCATGAACGCTATCAACAAGCTTCATGGGATGTAGGTAGCACACAATCGCCGCTTAAATACCAAGGGCAATCACTTAATCTAATGACGCGATTTAAAGCGCTTAGCTGGTTAAATCAAACCGTAAGTATTGTAAGCGTTATAATTTATTTTGCTTTTTTCCTAGGTGGTTTTGAGACCATTTACACCATGATGCAGTTTAAACCTACGCAGCCTTTAAGTTGGTTAACGCCCGCCCTCGTACATTTTAGCGCGATGCATATAGTGTTTAATTTAATTTGGTGGATGTCGCTTGGTGACAATATCGAAAAACAATGCGGAAAACTCACCCTAATAGGTTTGTTTTTAGTAACTGCACTTATAAGTAATTGGGCACAATACTTAATGGTTGGCCCCAATTTTGGCGGCTTGAGTGGTGTGGTGTATGGGCTACTTGGTTTTTGCTGGATTCATAGCTTTTTAAATCCTAACAAGCCTGCGCTTGTAAGTACGGCTATTGTTGGCTTTATGTTGATTTGGTTAGTGCTTGGGTTTGCTGATGTATTGTTTGTAGGTATGGCTAATTGGGCGCACTTAGGTGGGTTACTTAGCGGTATGGCTTTTGCCTATACCGCCAAAATATTTAACGCAAAACGTTAAATACTAATGATATAAATATTTAGTGAACAAGACTTCACGGATGATCTCTTGTCCTGTTTCTTCTTTTAGCAGGCTTTTTAGTTTTTCGGCGCACTTTGCACGTATTTCTTCACGGCCAGTAAGTGATTTTATTTTTTCTTCTGGTTCTTTAGATAAAATCTCTACTAGGGCATCACGAAGTAATGGCGTGTGGTGTTCAACCAGTGCAATATCAGAAGTATCAGTAAGCATTAAATCAATAGTTACACGCACATAGCCCATTTTTTTACTTGATGCGCCAATGTAGTTGGTGATTATATCTGGCTCAAAACCAAAATAACCAACTGTGGATTCAGCACGAGCTGTAAAGCTTATAACGCTTACAAAGAATGTAAAAAGACCTGCGTATACTATTTTTTTCATATTTAAAGCGTTTCTTAAAACTTGTTACAAATAGTTTATACTTAATAGTAGGTAATAAACAGCGCCAAGCAATTATTTATGGTTATAAAACATCACTTTTTCAAAAGCTTTGGCAATGGTATCATCTCGTTGTTTTTTATTTTGTTGAGCTATTATGATTACTTATCCTCTGTCTATATCTGCTAATTGGCAGTCCACTTCTTATATAAGTGACTTATCTCCTCTAGAGCAAGAGTGGCTTTTTGAACAGAATTCATTAACGGCTAAATTAAAAAGCAACTCAAAAACTTTTAATGTAAAGGTATTAAGTGAGCAGTTATTTACTTTAAGCCCAGAGCAAAACTTACTACTAAATAGCACAGCTAAAACAGCTATGAATCGAGAAGTTCTCTTACTGTGCGATAACAAACCAGTGGTGTACGCACAAAGCTGGCTTCCGAAAAATGATTCTATTAATCCTTTGCACAATATGGGCGAGCGTCCTTTAGGTGATGTGATTTTTCAAGACCCAGCATTAAAACGAACGGATATAGAAATTGCTTATTTTGATGACACGCACCCTATTCAGCAATTAGTTACAAAATTGAACTTACCCGAGAAAAACTTACTAGGGCGTCGAAGTGTATTCTCACTCAAAGAATATAAGTTTTTAGTGTGTGAAGTGTTTTTACCTGGAGCATATTTATACTCATGAAATTAGCCGCTTTAAAGCCAAAACATATTCCTTATTATATACAGTTAATGCGTATAGATAAGCCCATTGGTACCTTGTTATTACTTTGGCCAACATACTGGGCTTTATGGCTTGCTAATAGTGGGATGCCGAGCTTACTCAACCTTATTATATTCACGCTGGGCGTTGTTGTTATGCGTAGCGCAGGGTGTGTAATTAATGATTTTGCAGATAGAAAAATAGACGGCTCGGTAAAACGCACAGCTCAACGGCCGCTAGCTTCAGGGCAGGTGAGTAGTGGTGAAACACTTAGTCTATTTTTACTACTCATAGTTATTGCGTTCATTTTAGTATTAATGCTTAGCGTTAATACTATTTTGCTTTCTTTTGGTGCTTTGGCTTTAGCCTTTTGTTACCCCTTTATGAAGCGCTATACACAGTTACCTCAAGTTATTTTAGGGGCTGCATTTGGTTGGGCTATTCCTATGGCGTATATGGCTTCAATTAATGCACTACCACAGCAGGCATGGTTATTATTTATAGCCAATATTTGCTGGACAGTGGCTTACGATACCATGTATGCGATGGTTGATAGGGACGACGATTTAAAAATAGGGGTAAAATCAACCGCTATTTTATTTGGTAAATACGACCGCCATATTATCTTTTTACTTAATGCTGTATTTATAGCGTTGGTTGCTTTTATTGGTATAAGCAATCATTTAAGTGTCGCATTTGGCGTTGGTTTAAGTATTGCTGCGGGCCTATTGGCATACCAACAAACGCTTATTCATAAACGTGAAAGAGATGCCTGTTTTAAAGCGTTTTTAAATAATCATTACGTGGGTTTGGCTATCTTTATAGGGCTATTACTTTCATACCCAATAGCATTTTAAAAGCCTCAATAAAGGCTGTTAAAATGCTCTATTAGGAGTTATCGGGGCGGATCAATAATGCCGCTAATAGAGGTGTTTTTCCTAAACCAGCCTGCAACAGAATAGCGATCGTCAACGGCGGGAAGTACTTCGTGGGCAAAGCGTTCGCTTTCAAACATTACTAATGTGCCAGCAGTTGGTTTAATTGTTATTTCTATCTCTTTACTTTTAGGTTTATAAATAACAAGTTCGCCACCTTGCTTAGGCGTATTTAAATAAAGTACCGTTGTAAATACTCGATTAGAGCGACCTTTAAATGCATCTAAGTGCTTTTTGTAAAAATCACCCTGTGTATATTTTGCATAATGGCATTCGTAATCAAATAACCCCATAAAAAAACTGCGATTTAACGTAGTCTTTATACTTTGCATTATTGCTTGATAGGTAAGCTGTGCTTGAGAGCTGCCGTCAAACCAATAGGTTTTATCAGTACGTACGGTTTTATCTATTTGTAAGTCATTTAATCGACCAATACCAGCAAGGCTAAAGTGAGGGTTTATACGGTGGCAGTCTGCAACTAAATCGTTAACTAAATCGGCAATAAGCGCGTTATGAATTACGGTATATCCTTGGCGTTCTATATCATCTAGATAGACATCAGGACCAAAAAGTGTGTTCATTCACATCAGCTGTTTAAAAAAGGTGCGACAGTGTAGCCGAAAAGCTGTTAAAAGCTACTGTTTATTGTGCCGCACTTTTTGAAACATCAGATTAGCTAAATGCAGCACCCGCTTTTTTTATAAGCGATAGTAAATGCTCTACATGTTCAGTAATCGACGTCTGTTGGCTTGTTTGTACAACGAGTTGTTCGTGGTTTAAACCTTTATTTGTTTTAAGTTGTACTAATTCAGAATTCTCTGCGATTGCATTAGCATGTTCAATGCTTGCAATAGCAAAATGGTCTGATTTAACTACACCTGCCATTACTTGCTCAATACTGCCCACTTTAATACTTGATGATTTATTTAAAGAATCAATCGCTTCATTAAGCATAGTTTGTACTTGTTTAGACTCAGAGAAACAGCCAAACATCGGGTAGCTATCAAGGTTTTGTTTACTTATATCGTTTTTATGGGCAAGAGGGTGGTTTTTTGAAACAAATAACACAAGCTGATCTGGTAAGTGAATGTCACTACCAATACTATTAATAGCTTGAGAGTATACGCTAATGTCTATTTCACCTTGTTGGAGTTTGCGCGTTAGCTCTTGCTGATCTTGTAGCTGCATCTCAATTTTTATATGAGGGTATTGAGCTAAAAACTGTCCACAAGAAATAGGGACTATGCTGCTTGCCTTATTGGTATACCCAATAACGAGCTTTTCATTGGCATTACCGTTTACTGATTGAAAAATCCGCTTTTTCGTTAGCTCAAGTTCCGATAGGGTCGTTTTAGCATATTCTAGAAAAAGCTCGCCTTCTGGCGTTAATTTAACAGAGCGTGTTGAGCGTTTTACTAACTCATATCCCATTTCATCTTCAAGTGTTTGAATGCTGCGCGTTAGCGCTGAAGTACTAATTTGGGTTTGTTCAGCAGCTTGTCTAAAATGACGTAATATACCAAGTGCTACAAATTGCTCTAATTGTTCAAATCTCACTTTATAGTCCCTTTTTATAAGTAAGTCGCAGATACCACGGACATCAAATATATTAATTTTTATTCTAAAGTTTAGTAAAATTCTATATTGAAATACGGTTGCAAGTTCATACGTGTTTCCAGCAGGATACCCCCCTTTTAGTATTAATTAAAGAGAAAAGCGACCAAATAGTATTGCTTTTTAAATTCATAACTAGTTGTTTATTGTATTTTATCTATGTTTTTGCAATGGGCTAGCTAAGTAAACTTATTTGTAGTCAGTAAGTTAGTTAGTATATTTGGATTAAATTGTTCTAATTAATAAAAAAGTACGCCCCAAAAAGGGGCATTCATACAACATGATTGTGACAAATAATAGAGTGTTTTATTTATAATAAACTATTTTACAAAATTTCTATTTATTCGGCTACTTAGTGGTTTATTTTCAATGCTTTGTAGTTCTATCTCGATTGCATCACAGGAAATATGTATTTCAAATAAAGACGTTAATAACGATAAACTTAAGCAAGCTAAGCTAATGCCAAATAAAATAATTCCTGTGGCATTAAACTCAATAAATAATGCAAACATTGATAGTGTACACAGTAGAAAAGAGGCTACCCCGTACACTTGCATCGTTCTAATTAGCTTAATACGTTTACGTAAGTTAGTGATTTGAGCCACTACAACAGGCCGAATAGATTCACCTTCACGCGCATTTAGCTCCCTAATTAATTGCGCTAAAACTAAAAATCGGTTTGTATAGGCAAGTAATAGCAGCGATATGGCCGGAAAAAGTAAGCCCGGAGTTGTTAGTGTCATGTTGATTCCTTAAAAGTGCAGCATGTTAGTATGCTAATAATTTAGCGTAGGATATTGTTAACACAAAATAAATGAGGTGAGTATTGCAAAATATTAATAATAACAACACAACAGATAGCTCTTTTCAGTGGATCACAATTTATAAAGCCGAAAACACCCTTGAAGCTAATATTATTAAAGGTTTAATACAAACTGGTGGTATTGAATGTAAAATAAAAGGCGAGATGCTCCAAGGCGCATTAGGAGAAATTCCATTTGATCAGGCGCAAGTTAGTGTGCAGGTTTATGCGATAAAAGAGCGCCATGCGCGCCAAATATTGGTAAACTATCAACAAGTAAAACAATCCGCTCCAGATTGGGTGTGCCCTAACTGTAATGAGCATAATGGATCAACATTTGATTTTTGTTGGTCGTGTGAGACGTTAAAGAATGACTAAAGCAAATAATTTTCAGCGTATTAGAGAGCTTAACTATTTACAAAAGGCTGTTTTAGCAAGTGCTTTAATAGAGCGAATGCTGCCAAATTACGGTTTATTTAGCGAAGCAACAGGTTTTGGTGATGAAACCTTATTACGTAATTCGCTTAATGTTTGTTGGGAAAAAATATTACTGCCTAAAAGTAAAATAGATCTCGAAAAACAAGTTGAAAAAATAGAGCCAAATGTTCCTGAACTTGCTGATTTTGATATGTTTGGTACTTATCCTGCTATTGATGCTGCAACGTCTTTACTTAGCTTAATGCACGGTTTAGTGGCGCAAGATGAGCAAGAGTTCATTAGTGTGAGCAAAATATCTCAAGCAACAGTGGCTCGCTTTATTGAATATCAAATGACGGTTGAAGGTGAGATTGCTGATAACACAGCAGTGAGAGAGCACCCATTAATGCAGTACGAAATTGAAGTATTAGGTGAGCTAATTGATTTTGTAGAAAATATGGGGCGTATTACCTCTGATAGCGTAAAGGCACTCAAAAAGTTTGCCCTTGAAGATGGCCAAACAAATATTGGTCTTACGTTATAAAAGAAGCAAAGTAGAATTTAAAAGGCAGGAGAAGTACAGTGCGAATTTTAGGCATTGAATCGTCATGTGATGAAACGGGTATTGCAATATATGACGACGAAAAAGGCTTGTTAGCTCATCAATTATACAGCCAAGTAAAAGTACACGCTGATTACGGCGGTGTAGTGCCGGAACTTGCATCGCGCGATCATGTTCGTAAAACATTACCACTTATAGATGCAGCATTTGCACAAGCAGGTTGTGGCCCTGAAGATTTAGACGGTATTGCTTATACTGCAGGCCCAGGTCTAGTTGGTGCATTATTGGTAGGTACGTCTATTGGTCGCTCATTAGCATACGGCTGGGATATACCTGCGGTAGCAGTACATCACATGGAAGGGCATTTACTTGCTCCGATGCTTGAGGAAAATACCCCTGAGTTTCCGTTTATTGCATTGCTTGTATCGGGCGGTCATACCATGATGGTTAAAGTAGCGGGTATTGGACAATACGAAGTACTAGGTGAGTCAGTTGATGATGCCGCAGGCGAGGCCTTTGATAAAACGGCTAAGTTACTTGGTCTTGATTACCCCGGTGGCCCGCGCTTAGCTAAAATGGCTGAACAAGGCGTAGCAAAGCGCTTTGTATTTCCTCGCCCTATGACCGACAAGCCAGGTCTTGATTTTAGTTTTAGTGGTTTAAAAACAGCGGCATCAATCACGATTCGTGAAAATGACGACGACGATCAAACCAAAGCTGATATAGCGCATGCATTTCAAACTGCGGTTATTGATACCCTCGTTATTAAGTGTAAGCGTGCGCTTAAACAAACAGGTATTAAGCGTTTGGTTATCGCCGGTGGCGTAAGTGCGAATACACAGCTTCGACTGCAGCTCGAACGCGTAATGAAAGGTATGAAAGGCGAAGTGTTTTATCCGCGTACTGAATTTTGTACCGACAATGGTGCAATGATTGCTTATGCCGGAATGCAACGTTTAAAAGCAGGGCAATTTGCCACGCTTGATATGAAAACAAAACCTCGTTGGCCTATAGATAGCCTTGAGCCGATTTAATGACTCATATTTTAGATATTTTTGTTTTCATCAGTGGGTGCTTTTTTAGCACCCACTTTTGGTTCTTCCCCACTAAATAATCGAATAATATTAGTACGGTGACGAAATATAATTAACAGCGTGATAAAAGTAACGGGAAGAGTATAAAGTGGCTTTATTAGCCATGTATACAAGGGCGCTAAAGATACAGCTACAAGCGCCGCCAGTGATGAATAGCGTGTTATTGCCACTATAACTAACCAAGTACACACAAGTAAACCTGCCAATGATAAGCCAATAGGTAATAATGAGCCAAATGCCGTTGCTACGGCTTTACCGCCTTTGAAGCTAAAAAACAGTGGGTACATATGGCCTAAACAAGCAGCTACTGCGACTAAACCAAGCTCTAAAGGTTCAACTTCTAAAAAATAAGCCCCCCATACCGGAATAGTGCCTTTTAAAATATCAAACACTAGAACCAAGCAAGCCGGAAATGCTCCGCCTAATCTATAAACATTTGTAGCTCCTGGGTTATTAGAACCACTATTACGAGGGTCTGGGAGTTTGAACAACCGCGACACTAAAATAGCCGACGAAATCGACCCAAGTAAATAAGCTAAAACAAACATTATAGTGGCTAACACGCGCTTCCTTATTTTTTAATTGCTATACCAATTGATAGTGCTTTTAGGCTATTATTGGCAGCAAAATTTATCGTAAAAATTATTAACAGGCTATTTAATAGCTAGTTTAGTTATTTTGCTATTGTAGAAGTTATTTTTACATATTTAAACACTGGCTAAACCATATACAGTATTAATTTTATTGATGCTTAGTATAGTTGCTTAGTAGTTTGTTGTTATTTGGAGTATCAATGGATAAGGTTTTTATATCTCAATTGCATGTCGACACTATTATTGGAGTGTACGACTTTGAAAAAGAAAGTAAACAGAGCCTTTATTTTGATATTGAAATGCTAAGCGATATTAAGCCTGCAGCTGAAAATGACGATATTAATTTAGCACTCGATTACTCAAAAGTAAGTGAGCGAGTTATTGAGCACTGCACTTTAAAACCTGTAGAGTTGCTAGAAACTTTAGTTGAACAATTAGCGCATATTATTTTAAGCGAGTTTAATACTCCACAAGTTACTATAAGAGTAAGTAAACCAGCAGCAGTAGCACAAGCGCAAACTGTAGGTGTTGAAATTACACGCGTTAAGGCAACTGACTAAATGGCTCAAATTTATATCAGCCTAGGGTCAAATATAAATAAAGCGCATTATATACAATGTGCATTAATTGCACTTAAGCAGCACTTTGAACATATTGTACACTCGTCTGTTTTTGAAAGTGAAGCAGTTGGGTTTGCTGGCAATAATTTTTATAATTCAGTCGTTGGCGCTACAACTGATATGTCGCTTGTTGATGTATGCGCTTTATTAAAACAAATAGAGCGTGATAATGGACGCACAGCGAACGATAAAAAATTTAGTCCACGAACGCTCGATTTAGATTTACTATTTTATGATGATGTAATTTGCGCTTCTCCAGCACAATTACCACGAGATGAAATAACTAAAAACGCATTTGTATTACAACCTCTTAGCGAGGTTGCCCCAGATTTCTATCATCCTGTAGCTAAACAAACGATTGCGCAGTTATGGAATGAATATAATAACCCTCAACAAAAGCTATGGAAGGTGGAGTTTTCTAACCCATGAGTATCATCGAAATAATTATTTTAGCCCTCATACAGGGATTTACTGAGTTTTTACCAATATCTAGTTCTGCGCACTTAATTCTCCCATCGCAAATTTTAGGCTGGGAAGATCAAGGGCTTGCGTTTGACGTGGCAGTACATGTTGGTACTTTAATTGCCGTTGTTATTTATTTTCGCAAAGAGGTCGTCGACATACTCAGTGCGTGGTTTAAATCCTTTGGATCACAGGGTACTACTGATGATAGTAAGCTAGGTTGGTGGATAATTTTAGGCACTGTGCCTGCCGCTATTTTAGGCTTACTTTTAAAAGACTTTATAGAGTTGTACCTACGAAGCGCTTGGGTAATTGCTACTACCACAATTGTGTTTGGTTTATTGCTTTGGTACGCGGATGCAAAAGGTAAGCAAATTAAAACTATTTATCAGCTTAATTGGAAAACAGCACTTATTATTGGTTTTGCACAAGCTGTTGCAATGATCCCGGGAACTTCTCGCTCAGGTATCACGATGACTGCTGGTTTAATGCTTGGAATGAATAAGCAAAGCGCAGCGCGTTTTTCGTTCTTACTGGCAATTCCAATTATTTCTATGATGGGGCTTTATTATACTGCAGAGCTTGCTTTGAGTGACCATGTGGTTGATTGGAATACATTATTACTAGGTGTGGTGCTATCGTTCTTATCGGCTTATGCATGTATATTTATGTTTTTAAAAGTAATAGAGCGAATGGGCATGTTGCCATTTGTGATATATCGTTTATTGCTCGGTGTAGGTTTAATAGTATTTTAATGATGTAGCAAATAATGACTAATGAAAAAGCCTTCTAATTAAGAAGGCTTTTTTATTATCAAGTGGTCATTTTGGCACGAGTGAAATGCTTACTCGCAATGGTAACTAAGCACGAATTTTGGCATTATAGCGCCATTAAACTTTGCATAGCTGTAAAGTGAGCATACGATTTAAGGAAAGTATATGCATATACATATTTTGGGTATTTGTGGCACGTTTATGGGTGGTATTGCAGCCATTGCTAAATCGCTGGGTCATAAAGTAACGGGTTCCGATCAAAACGTTTACCCACCAATGAGTACGCAACTTGAAGAGCTTGGCATTGAACTAACTCAAGGCTATGACGTATCTCAATTAGAGCCAAAGCCAGATATGGTCGTTATTGGTAATGCAATGAGCCGTGGTAACCCATGTGTTGAATATGTGCTTGATAAAGGTCTGCCTTATACATCTGGCCCTGAGTGGCTTAAGCATAACTTACTGCAAGATTCTTGGGTGCTTGCGGTTGCTGGTACGCATGGTAAAACAACCACAGCAAGTATGCTTGCGTGGGTATTAGAGTACGCAGGTTTAAAACCAGGGTTTTTAATTGGCGGCATAGTGCAAAATTTTGGTGTATCGGCAAAAGTGGGTGAAACGCCATTTTTTGTTATTGAAGCCGATGAATACGACACAGCTTTTTTTGATAAGCGCAGTAAGTTTGTACACTACCTCCCGCGTACACTTATCTTAAATAATCTTGAATTCGATCACGCTGATATTTTTGAAGATTTAAACGCAATAAAAAAACAATTTCATCACTTAATGCGTACATTACCTCAAAGCGGCAAGGTAATTTGGCCAAAGCAAGACGTAGCGCTTAATGACGTAATAGCACAAGGGCTTTGGAGCGAAAGCGAAACGCTAGGCGATGATTGGAGCTATGAATTAATAAAAGCCGATGGAAGTGAGTTTAATGTATTACTTAATGGCGAAAAGCAGGGCACTGTCTGTTGGCAAGCAATAGGCGAGCATAACGTTCAAAATGCGATTATGACTATCGCAGCAGCGCGCCATGTGGGTATAGCCATTGATCATAGTATTGATGCTTTAGGAGAGTTTATTAGCCCTAAAAGGCGTATGGAGCTAAAGGCGGATATAAATAATATTAAAGTGTATGACGACTTTGCGCATCACCCAACAGCAATTAAAACTACGCTTGCAGGATTGCGCGCAAAAGTAGGCGATGAAAAAATTATCGCTATTTTAGAGCCGCGCTCAAACACCATGAAAATGGGCGTACACCAACATACATTATTAGATTCATTACGTGATGCTGACAACGTACTCCTTTTTGAACCAGAGAATCTAAATTGGTCGCTAAAAGAGCAAGCAGATAAAGCAGGCATGCAGTGCTTTAACAGCACACAAACAATTATTGATACAGTGCTTGAAAATATTGAGCCTAATCAACATATTTTAATTATGAGCAATGGCGGTTTTAATGGCCTTCATCAACACCTTGTTGATGGCTTAGCTGATAAATACAGCGGAGAATAGTGTGCAATTTAAAGATAGAATTACGCTCGCATTTAGTGGTGCATCGGGTGCGCCTTATGGGCTTAGGTTACTTGAAGTATTACTAGAGCAGCAATTTCAGGTCTACGTTCTCATTTCAAGTGCAGCACGCGTGGTGCTTGATACAGAATCAAATATTAAGCTCTCTGGTAATGAAGATAAAGCCACAGAGCAGTTAAGTACGCTGTTTAATGCCAAACCTGAACAGCTAAAAGTATACGGTAAAGATAACTGGTTTAGCCCTGTGGCTTCGGGCTCTGCTGCTCCTAAAAAAATGGTAGTATGCCCATGTAGTGCCGGGTCGGTTTCTGCAATTGCAGTGGGGGCGTCTGATAATTTATTAGAGCGCGCCGCTGATGTGGTAATTAAAGAACGCGGACAGCTCATTTTAGTGCCTCGCGAAACACCATTTAACGAAATTCATTTAGAAAACATGCTTAAGTTATCTCGTCTAGGGGTAACAATTATGCCAGCCGCACCTGGTTTTTATCATAAGCCACAAAGTATCGAAGACTTAGTTGATTTTATGGTGGCGAGAATTTTAGATCATTTAAACATTGAGCATAACCTAACAAAACGTTGGGGTTATGGTGAGGGTAAGTAATGAATAAGCAAAATATTGCTTTAAATATAGAAGGCCTTACCAAGGTTTATAAAAATGGTGTTGAGGCAATTAAAGGCGTTGATTTACAAGTTGAAGAGGGCGATTTTTTCGCTTTGCTTGGTCCAAATGGAGCCGGTAAATCAACCACTATTGGTGTTATTTCGTCACTTGTTAATAAAACAAAAGGCAAAGTAGAAGTATTTGGCTGTGATATTGATACTGATTTAGAAGCTGCAAAAGCGCATTTAGGCTTAGTGCCGCAAGAATTTAACTTTAGCCAGTTTGAAACGCTTAGCCAAATACTGGTTAACCAAGCCGGTTATTATGGTGTGCCACGTGGCGAAGCCCATAAACGTGCTGATAAATACCTAGCACAGCTGGGTTTATTAGAGAAAAAAGACAAGCAAGCTCGTACGCTTTCAGGCGGAATGAAACGTCGATTAATGATTGCACGCGCCCTTATGCACGAGCCAAAATTACTTATACTTGATGAGCCAACAGCGGGTGTAGACATAGAACTTCGTCGTTCAATGTGGGATTTTTTACGCCAAATAAATGAGCAAGGCGTTACTATTATTTTAACCACACACTACCTTGAAGAAGCTGAGTTACTGTGTAAAAACATAGCGATTATTGATTCTGGTCGAATTGTTGAAAACACCACCATTAAAGCACTGCTTGCAAAACTTGATAAAGAAACCTTTATTTTAGATTTAAAAATGCCAGCAAACCCTGTCACGCTTGAAGGTTATAAGTTTACGATGACGGACGATCATACTGTTGAAATAGAAGTCGCTAAATCACAGGGCTTAAATGCGGTATTTAGCGCATTAACAACCCAAGGTAATACAGTATTGAGTATGCGAAATAAAGCAAACAGACTAGAAGAGTTATTTGTAGGATTACTAGAGCAAGGGCGGGGCGAATAAATGTTTAAATATGGCGTAGCCTTAAAGAGTTTATGGATTAAAGAGTGTATTCGTTTTTTACGTATCTGGGTACAAACCTTAGTGCCGCCAGCAATTACGATGAGCTTATATTTTGTTATTTTTGGTAACTTAATTGGTTCACGTATTGGTGATATGGGCGGCTTTAGTTATATGGAGTTTATTGTACCTGGCCTTATAATGATGTCGGTTATTACTAATTCCTATTCCAACGTAGCCTCTAGTTTTTACTCAACAAAATTTCAAAAAAGTATTGAAGAGCTTTTAGTTGCACCTGTGCCTAATTACATCATTGTACTGGGTTATATGGGCGGCGGTATGACGCGTGGTATTATGGTGGGCTTTATAGTTACCTGTGTATCGTTATTATTTGTTGATATTCAAATTCATAATATTTTTGTAATTATGGCGACCGTTATTTTAACCTCAGCTGTGTTTGCTTTAGGTGGTTTAATTAATGCAATTTACGCAAATAGCTTTGACGATATAAGCATTATTCCCACCTTTATACTAACGCCATTAACTTACTTAGGCGGTGTATTTTATTCAATAACGTTATTGCCAGAATTTTGGCAAAACGTATCGCAAATAAACCCTATTATTTATATGGTAAATGCATTTCGCTATGGCTTTTTAGGTGTGTCGGATGTTGATTTAAGTGTAGCGCTAGGTGTTATTTTGGTGTTTATTACGGTGTTATTTACTTTAGCGCTAACTTTAATTAAAAAAGGTGTGGGGCTAAGACACTAATGAGTGATGCAAATTCACGTAGTATTGTATCTAATCAAGCGGGTATTCACGAAAAGCTTGATGAAATAGTAAATAAGCACTTAGAGGCTGAGTTTAAAAAACCGATTGCAGCGCATACTCAGGCCGCATTTGATGAAGTAAACGCTAAAGTACAAGCCTTTAGTGGTCCGCTTATTTTGGACTCGTGTTGTGGCGTGGGTGAAAGCTCAGCTAACTTAGCTAAGCGCCACCCTGACGCACTTATAATTGGTATTGATAAATCTTCGCACCGATTAGATAAGCACGATGTTGAATATAAGCAAACCGCCAGTGGTCAGTACATCTTAGTGCAAGCAGATTTAAATGACTTTTGGCGTTTAGCGGTAGCCGCCAATTGGCAACCTACGCACCATTATTTGTTGTATCCAAACCCGTGGCCTAAATCTAAGCATATTCGTAGGCGCTGGCATGGCGCAGCTATTTTTCCATTTATCGTTAAGTTAGGTGGAAAATTAGAAGTGCGCAGCAATTGGGATATTTACGTTAAGGAGTTTGCTCGGGCGCTTGAATTAACAGGCAACCCTTGCGATGTAACACTTTATGAGTCAGACGATGCAATTACGCCTTTTGAGCGTAAATACTGGGCCAGTGGCCAGCAAAGCCACCGACTCGTTATTAACTTACCTAGGGCGTGTTGACCTTTCGTGATTGATTTTGCAGCAGCATGTTTGGTTTTTAGGCAAGGCGGAGCCTATGTAGTGTGGTTATTCCCCATAAATAGGCGATAACGCAGCATAAAGACCAAACATGTGCTGCCCTTTGGGTTCTTTCTAGGGACGATTAACTCTTTGTTGCTCAGTTTTTACTTAGCCCACTAGGTTACAAACCTCGCGCCGCGATTTAATCGCCCCTAGATTGAACAAATTTCAATCCACAAAGATCAACACGCCCTGGTTAAAGTAAGTTAAAGTGCTAATTCTTCTGTAACCGTATTAACATGTGGCACTGGGTGGGCAAAATAGTTGCCTTGCATTAGTGTCACATTCGCCTTTTTAAGTGCGGTTACTATGGTTGTATTTTCTACCGATTCTGCCATTAATTGTAAACCAAGTTGATTAGCAAAACTGGCTATATGCTCAATAAACAAGTAGATATCTTTGTCATTCACTATTTGCTTTATTAGTGCGCCATCTAATTTAATACCATCTACTTCAAGCTTAAGTACGTTTGATATATTTGAATAACCACTACCAAAGTCATCAATAATAACCTTAACGCCTTTCGTTTTAACCATTCCAATAAATGCTTTTACTTCAGAGAAGTTGGCAATAGCTTGGGTTTCTAAAAGCTCTAATGTGATATTACCAGGATGCGGGTAGCGCTTAAGTTCGTCCGCAATAAACTCACTTAAATTAGGGTCGAGCATATCTTGTGCTGTTATATTTAAACTCCAGCAAATATCGGTTTTTCTAAAGCGACTAACGCATTGTGAAAATATAGTACGGGTAAGTATTCCGTCCATTCTTGAGCGGGTAACAACATTTAAAAATGCATCAGGTTTTAATACTTCCCCTTGCGCTGTTACCATTCGAGCTAAACATTCGTATTGAACGACCTTATTGGTATTTGTGTCAATAATGGGTTGAAAGTAAGGCACTATACGATTGTTATCAAACGCTTCTCGCACTTCTTTTGCCATTTCTACATTGTATTGATATTGCGTTTTTACATCGTGTAGCGCTTTTGAGTAGTTAACTACACTATGCCTGCCTTGTTTAGCTTGCAGCGCTGCTATATGAGCATTTTCAAGTAGTAGCGATTTATTACCACTGGCAATACCTGCACATAGGGTTATGTAGATAAAAGGGTCAGTTAATACCGGTGTATTAAAGTTATATGTTTTTACGAGGTCGGTAAATTCGTCATTACTCATTTCCTTAGGCGCGAGTAATACTATTTTATTTGTTGCTAGTCTGTATATATGGCAATGCGTAGAGCTTCTAAGTTTAAAGTGAATAAGTAAGTTTTTCATTACCTTGTCACCCACTTCCGTGCCGTAAAAACTGTTTATATCTTCTATTTCATTAACCCAAATAACGGCTAATTGCATGTGATGTGCATTACTTTTTTTAATAAAATACTCAAGTGCAATATGATTTGAAAAACCAGTACTTGAGTCAGTTGCTAAAGACCGTTTTAGTAAATAAATATATATGGCGGCAACGAGTATCGCGATAAAAAAGAAGAAGCTAGCCATTGCAGCTGCTTTTGATACGCTTTCTTTAAGTTTCTCGTTTAAATCATAAATAGTTATATCGGCACCCGTTAAATAGGTATTGCCGTTGATTGGGTCAACGTAAGGAATAAAAATTGTTTTAAAGTGGCCCCACTGATCGCTCGATATTTCAAATACTGGCTCTGTTGAATAAAAAGCACTTATATTTGCATCGGTAGCTTCAGGGTAGAGATCTAAAAATTGAGTTACCTTGCCATTATTCTGATCGTCTTGCGTGTAGCTTGATGAGCTAAAAAGCACCTTACCGTCTTTTAAAATCATTGAATAGACATAAGCAATATCAAGTGCTTGAGCAAACTCAGAGAGTTGTTTACTTTTATCTTGATAGTAAGAAAAACTTATATTATCGCCTTGATTAACCGCACTTAAATAATCGTCACCTAAAATATGTTTAACGCTGGTGGCGGCATTAAGTAAGCGATTATCAACCGACTGCATTATTTCAGCACGCGTGGTTTGGTAAGTGTAGTAAACGTAGGTTAGCAAGCTTATTAAAAACAAGCTAAAGCCTGCTACTATCCAACTAACCTTTACTCTTCCTTCTGGCATATGTGTCCCTTTTCTGTTATCAAATTTATTATACCCAAAATAAGTAAATGCCCAATAAATAATTATGTTTAGTCGAATTTTAATTAAATTATCATTTTTTTGTCATCGCTTTGATTGCTTTTGTAGGTTTAAGCGAGACATTTTAGTTATATTGCAGTAAAGTTAGCGCAATTTTTAAAGAAACACGATTGCTCCAAATGTCCTAATAAGTAGGCGTTTTTGATGGGTAAGCGCGTGTTTTAGCTACACACTAGGTATTGAGATGGATCAAAAGCGTTGTGCCGTCGCCTCTAAAGAAAGCCTTAAGCGTATATTTACTGTACCTGAAGCGCCAGACTCAACTTTAAGCAAAATCGAGCTTGAAATTTCGAGTAATTTAGCAGGTTTTCTAAACGAAAATATAGCGGCAATTGAAAAACCATTACATGAAATAGAAAAAGATTTTCAATCGGCAGTGATCCCAGAAGATCCAACGTTTGTATCTGCTTATGCCCAAGACATTATGGAGCAACTTGTTGCTCATTCTGTGCATACAGCTGCGCCTAGCTTTATTGGTCACATGACCTCAGCCTTACCGCATTTTTTATTACCGCTTTCAAAATTGATGGTAGGGCTAAATCAAAATCTAGTAAAAATAGAAACATCTAAAGCGTTTACGCCTCTTGAGCGTCAAGTGCTTGGGATGATGCATCATTTAGCTTATGGACAAGAAGACTCATTTTATTCTAAATGGATGCACAGTGCTAAAACCTCATTAGGTGCATTTTGCTCTGGTGGTACGGTTGCTAATATTACTGCGCTTTGGATTGCGCGAAACCGCTTATTAAAACCTGATGGCGATTTTAGAGGTATCGGCGCACAAGGCTTAATTGCCGGTATGCTGCATTACGGTTATAAAGGTTTAGCGGTATTAATATCAGAACGCGGGCATTACTCGTTAGGTAAATCGGTTGATTTACTCGGCATTGGCCGCGATAACTTAATTGGTATTAAAACCTGCGAAAATAATAAAGTCGATGTAACAGCGATGCGCGAAAAAGCACGTGAGCTTGAAGCGCAAGGTATTAAAGTAATGGCGATTATTGGGGTCGCGGGGACAACCGAAACCGGTAATATTGACCCACTTGATGAAATGGCCGACTTAGCACAAGACATTAACTGCCATTTTCATGTAGATGCTGCATGGGGGGGAGCGACCCTTTTATCGAGTACGCACCGTCCTTTACTAAAAGGGATTGAGCGAGCAGATTCAATTACCATCGATGCACATAAACAAATGTATGTACCAATGGGAGCGGGTTTGGTTTTATTTAAAGACCCCGCTGCCACAGATGCAATAGAGCATCACGCTGAGTATATATTACGTAAAGGTTCAAAAGACTTAGGCAGCCACACGCTTGAAGGCAGCCGACCGGGTATGGCAATGTTAGTACACGCTTGCTTACGTGTTATTGGTCGCAAAGGTTACGAAATGCTGATTGACCGAAGCATCAAAAAAGCACATTACTTTGCTGATTTAATTAAGACTGATGAAGACTTCGAGCTTATTTCGGAGCCTGAGTTGTGCTTATTAACGTATCGTTATGTACCTAAGCAAATTAAACAAGCAATAGCCGATGCAGATGCTGCAACTCGGTTAGATATTTTTGCTTCACTGAACCGTTTTACTGCCAGTATGCAAAAGCGTCAGCGAGAGTCTGGTCGCTCATTTGTATCACGTACACGCTTAACGCCTTCTAAATACGACAATCAACCAACGGTTGTATTTAGAGTGGTCCTTGCTAACCCGCTTACCTCAGGCGCTATTTTAAAAGAGATATTAGCTGAGCAAAAAGAGTTGGCTGCAACAGATCCGGTATTCAAAAAATACTTGAGAAAGTATATGTAATCTAAATACAAAAAGGGTCCATAAGGATAATGCCGATCAGTTAAGAAAATGACCGGTTGACCGATCCAAGCGATCATGCAAAATCCGTAGTTAGGAAACTAACTACGGATTTTTTTGTGAATATAGAACAAGCACTGCAAGCAACACTTGAAGAAAGCAGCCGATACCATACCTTTGAAAAATTATCAGAA
>NZ_JADYXA010000041.1:0-30845 GCF_015864495.1 Pseudoalteromonas sp. SWYJZ98
TATGTTCGTTAATCATAATGTGCCCTCAAACAAGATTTGAAGATCTGATCATGACATTGAGATTTAGTTCAAAAAAATCCCCGCTAATTTCTTAGCAGGGATTTGTGTATAAGAGACAGCTGTAAAGTGCCTTTTTTATTTGGTCGTTACGTATAAGTTTGTTAGTTTAAAAGTAGATTAACAACTGAAGTCGTAAAATTGAAAACCATTCCTATTACTAAGTTAGTCCCAGGTATGTTTGTGCAAAGCGTTACCAAACAAACTGGCAGTATTAAAATTAAAAACCAAGGCTGGGTTAAAACTCAAGCTGGTATTAATAACCTGATAAAAGCAGGTATTTTAGAAGTAGAAATTGACCCAGATAAAACCCTCATTGATTCAGTCCCTGAAAAAGATCCTATCGCTACACCTACAACAAAAATAAAGCGTGATCCTTGGCAAAAAATAAACAGCGCTGAGCAAGAAATGGGAAAAGCAAAAAAGCTTTATGACGAAGCAAAAACACTGCAAATAAAAGCATTTAAAGATATAAAAGCTGGCCGTGATATAGATATAGGGCCGTTTAGAGAACTGGCAAGTGGCTTTATGGATTCAGTTTTTAGAAATCAAGATGCCCTAGCCTGCCTTACCCAAATGCGCCAAAAAGATGCCTACCTACTTGAGCACTCAATTAATGTATCAATATTAATGGGTATTTTTGCAAAACACTTAAATATAGAGAAAGATACTATTGTTGAGCTGACTACCGGCGCACTATTACACGACATTGGTAAAATAAAAATCCCTGATGAAGTGCTAAACAAACCTGGGCGCTTTACAGACGACGAATTTAAAATAATGAAAATGCATTCGCTTTTCAGTAAAGAGATATTAGAAGACTCTGGGTTAACAGGAATCGCGGTAGATATTGCAGGTATGCACCACGAAAGACTCGATGGTAAAGGCTACCCGTTTGGTAAAAAAGGTGACGAGATAAGTCAGTATGTGCGTATGGCGTCAATTGTAGATGTTTATGATGCACTTACCGCAGAACGTGTTTATAAAGCAGGCATGGAGCCAATAAAGGCGTTTAAAATATTAAAAGACGGGTGCCCAGATAGCTTTGATCCTGTGCTGCTTAATAAATTTATTCAATGTATTGGCATCCATCCGGTAGGAACGCTTGTAAGGTTATCGAGTCAAAGAGTGGGTTTGGTCACCGAGAGTAATCCGGGGGCACCACTAAAACCTGTCGTTAAAACATTTTACAGCGCTAAGCATAGCCGCTACACCGAAGTAAAAGATATTGATTTATCTAATAAAAAAACTGTAGACACTCTTGAGTCAGCGGTTAAACCTAAAGAATATAATATTGATTTAGAGCGCTTTTATAAAAATTCAATATTATCCTAAGCACAATCGAGAGCTCAATATTCTACCGAGCTCTCAACATGATAACTAAGCGCTTACTGCGGCCAGTCTTGCAAAGCTTTTAAGCTAAACTCATAACCATCAAAATCTAGCACACTTTGCTCAGGTGTAATTTCTGTGACTGTTAGAGCCCCTATACTTTCTCCTTCGTGTAATTCTCGGCCATTTAGCTTGATCCAACGTTTATCAGCACTCGATGAATATATATGCGCTTGATATTTAATACTAGGTAACATTGATTGCAAACCATCAGGTAATAACTCAACAGGCTCAACACGTGATGACGTTTTTGACGCTTGAGTAACTTCATAATCTTGGTTTTTTTCGACATCTTGTATAGCTTGCGCAAATGCATTTTTAAGAGTTGTAGGCACGGCATCAAGCTCAGGGTCACTCGTCTGTTGGGATTGGGTGCTGCCATTAATTGGCTTACCCAATACCTTATATTTACTCATATCAAGTTGAGCCGATGCGGTATTTTGATTTTGCCCAAATACCGCAGTGTTTTGTGCATTATTTGGATTGTAATTACTTTGTGGGTTAAACGCTGGCTGATTATAATTTTGAACCGGCATTACTTGTTGCATGTTTTGCTGATTATAACCTGCTGCGCTCGTGACTTGGCTCGACGGCATAGGAATATACTGACCATTTGGGGTTAATAACATTTGCTGTACACCATTGGGTGTTTGCACATGCACAAGTTGCCCTTCAATCGTTGCAGTATTTGTTGGAGCTACTTTTGCAGGCTCTAACTTAGCTACTTGCTGTTTTTCAGCTTCAGCATCTTCCTCTTTAACGTCTTTGTTAGGCGATGATTTTTCGCTTTCCACCACCTTAATTACAGCGGGTTCCGCTGCGTTTAATAAAGTCGTACTTTGAAACCACTTTCCGGCGGTAAAGCCACCCGCTACCGCAATAAAAGCAGCTAAGCTTGTACCAAATACTAATGCTAATCGTCTATAACGTTTAAGTGCTTGCTGTTGCTTTAACTGCTCAGATTGTAAGTCGTACTGTTCAGCACTCATATCTGATTGCTGCGACTGCTTTAGCGCATCTAATAAATAAGACATAACTTACCTAACTATAAAATAAATGAAAGCCCAATGCCTACGGCAAATAAAGCAGCGAATGCAAGGCTATAGGGTACAAATGACGTTGCTTTGTTAGCTTCGTTAACCGGTGCTACAAAATCCATGGGTAATGACTCATGGGCTGATTTTTTTATTATATCGCTATCAACTATCAACTGCTGCTTTGCAAAAGTCCCAACTAAAGCACGCTCACAGACCAAGTTCATTAATCGTGGCACACCGCCAGTTAATTGATGAACAGCTTGCATGGCATCCATCGAAAAGATTCCTTTATCACACCCTGCAATATGTAACCGATGCTTTATGTAAGCGACTGTTTGGCCTTGCGTAAGTGGTAATAAATGGTAACGAGCCGTTATCCTCTGGGCAAGTTGCCTTAATTCGTTGCGCTTCAAAAGATCTTGCAGCTCAGGTTGACCAACCAATACTATTTGTAATAATTTTTTATGATCGGTTTCTATATTTGTCAGCAAACGTAATTGCTCAAGCACGTTAGGGGCAAGTAATTGTGCTTCGTCAATAATAAGTATAGTGTGCCCGCCCGATTTATTATTAGTCTCTAAATGCTTTTTTATAATATCGGTAAGACTTTTAAGCGTCGCATTATGAACATCGTAACTAATATTGAGCTCATCACAAATACTGGCTAATAACTCCAGCTCTGAAAGCGCTGGGTTATGGATCATCGCTACTTGAGTGTTTTCAGGAAGCTGCTCCAACATACTGCGGGTAATTGTAGTTTTACCAGTACCCACTTCGCCTGTTAATAATACAAAACCACCGTCTTCACCTAATCCATAGGTAAGGTGTGCTAAGGCTTCTTTATGTCGTTCACTTAAAAATAAGTAATGAGGGTTGGGCGAAATCGAAAAAGGTTTTTCGTTCAGGCCAAAATAGCTTAAATACACCGTGATGTTCCTTCGTAATTAAATCACGGCCTATAATGGCAAAAAAATGCGCTGAGTGACAACGTTGTAAGCGCTTTATTATTGAAATAACGTAAATTTATGTAAAACAAAAAAGTGCAGCTGTTTTAAGGCTGCACTTTTGTCTGTCTAATCTTAGTATGCATTTACTCTTCGTAGCGCACTAATCGTAAATACACATTACTGGTTTTAGCATGTAAGCTATTCAACCCACTATCAAATTGATAAACCCACGCTGAGCTCATCGTGCTTACACCCGATGTATTTGACCAATAGTTTTGAAGCTTAGTGCCCAAAAATACGTCTTCATTAATACTCGGCTCTGTGCAACTGTGCTCTAAAATACTCGCCAATTCTTTAATGTTAGGCATTTGCCAATCATCGTAATCTGCGGTTGTATCATTTTTAGCACCGCGTAGTGCCTCTTGCCAAGTAAGAGAAGGTGTTGAACCTTCACAAAGTTGTGTCTCTGTATTATAAGTTTGTCCATAACTACAGCGTTGCCACATAAGGCCTGTTTCACTATCAGACACTGTGCCATCTGTATTTACAGTAAATCTATCTGTCGGTGTTGTGGTATCTGCACCGTCGTAGCACGTTTGCGCCGCTGCAATATTAAAGCTCAAACTTATAGTTGCTAGTGCATAGAGTAATTTAAATTTCATTATTTTCTCCTAACGACTTCTAACTAAACGTACATAAGCAGTATTTTCTTTTGGATAAGCAAGGTCGTTACCATCACTCATATCAATGATATACGCTTGAGATAAACTGGTACCATCAGCTGCTGTTTGAGAGGTCCAGTACGGTAAATCCACATTTTCTATATCACCTGATTGAGGAATATAAGGAAATAACGATTCGTCTATCAGCACTCTTTGCCCTTGTTTCCCGTAATCAATTAAACCTAAAAGCTCATTATAAGTTGGTAAGCGCCAGTTTGTACCACCACAGAAATCTAAGCTATTCACTTCGTTTATATAGCTTTGCACGCCGCAACTGGTATCATTTGGGCATGTGCTATTTGCAGTACTTGTATCTGTAAAAGTAGTTTCTCCTATATCCCAAAAGTAATGATTTTGCCCCTCACGCAAACTTGTATCTGGTAATACTCCTGAGGATTCAGTTTTTACTTCCCATACAAGCCCAGTAACATTATCGCGTATACAGGTAAAGTCACTACTATCATCACCAACTTCATCAGCAAACTGATTAAGTTTAGTGTAATCAAACGCTAAATTACCTTTGCCAACTTTATCTAAGCGGTTTGCATAGCTATCGCGTCCAAGCTCTGCATCTTGCGCTGGAAAGTCATCACTCTCACAATTAATACGTTGAGTATTGTTATAACACTCACCAACACCACTATCGTTGATGAATCCAAGTGCTTTGGGTGATACATCAACAAATAAGGAGTCTGTATCGGTGCGTCCTTTTGAGTCGGTTACCGTGACTTCAAAGCTCAATGTAGACTCAGTATCAACATCTGAGGCAAAAAATGTCGTTGTACATTGGTCGCTATTGCTTAATGTTTCGCTATTACCGGTAAGTTGTTGCCATTTACACTTATAGGTATCGGTAACTGTTTCGCTATTTGTTGCATCAAGCGTTACTTGTTCAAACTCTTCAACATTTTGATCTGCGCCTGCATTTGCATCCACTAACTCATTTGTTTTGTTGAGTGTCATTGAATATTGAGTGCTCGCCTCGCCACCCTCATCATCAGTGACAGTTAGCTGCCAAGATAAATTCACGTTACTTTCAAGTAATGGATGAGAAAAGCTAAGAGTTGATTCATTAAAACTCTCAATATCTAAATCAGGACCCGATAGCAATTGCCACATATAACTATCAATTTGGCCATTATCATCAGGATCGCTCGACTCTAGGGCACTCAAAGTCACTGTACCTTTGTATACAGAGGGAAGTGTTTCAGGAGATGTTTGTGTAACAACAGCAAGAGGTAGTTGGTTATTAGAGCTCACTGAAATAGAAATGTCGTCACTAACAGCACTACTACCTGTACTTTGATAGCTCACTCTTAATATTATTTGACTATCAGTTTTTACGTCAGGTGCAGTAAGTGTTTGCTCAGCGCCTTCAAGGGGGAAACCTTCTATGCTTGGGCCACTAACTTGTTGCCATGAAAACGTACCATCAGCGGGGGAACCTTGTGCTGTGATGGTAAATTCAGATTTTTCGATAATTTGTAAATCGGCTCCAGCATTAACAGACGTTTCAACAACTGTATTATCGCTATCACCGCCACCGCCTCCACACGCACTCAGTAAACCACACGAAATGAGGGGGATTAAAGCAAACGCTTTCATACGCAGCACCTTATTATGTCAAATAATTACTATAGTGTAATCACTAGCAATAAAGATGCCATTACAGTACTACATATATGTGTCTTGATGAATACGTACAAACAACTTCGTACCGATTTTACTGTAATCTATTTTGTATTCACGCCCGTCTAGAGCTTGAATAAACAGCAACTGCTTTTCTTCGCCAAATACATCAGCGCTACTTACATAAACCATTTCTAAATAACGCTCTTTTGCATCACGGCGGTTTTTAGGTAATTCTTCTTTAAATGGCTCCAGACCATGTTGCGTTACTTTAATTCGAGGATGAATTTCAGAGTTTACAATCACTAAATCATGCTTTTTATCTTTATGTATTATGGTGTTTCGACCACTTTTTAAAAAGGCTCTCTCTTGACTCATTTTTCTTTCCTACAGTCGTAGCTTAATTACTAAGCTGCGACGCTATAAACTGACTAGGCTCGCGCTTCCACTTATTTAAGTTAGCACTAAATGCCCAAATATCTCTATCTAACACGCTGGCAGGCAATAATAAATCGTAACCTGTTAGCTGCTGAAGGTGCTTAGTTCTATTAGCAAACATGGCTATAAGCCCAGTATAGCTTATCCCTTTATGGGATGTGTAATGTGTATCTTCTATTAACCATTCTGATGGGCAATTGCCATTTTTGCAATGTTTTTGAACAACTTGCATAAATAAATTACGCTGCTCTATTAATAATTTCCCTGCAATTCTAGGCGCTATGCTTGATAAAAAGTCGTCTATATCATTTACCTTAACGCCAACCGCATTTAATTCTAAATAGTCAAAGCCATCTTCTACTTTGGGTATTCCACTGTGATGAAAGTTACTATGAGGCATACACCAAGCTCCGTACTTGTGGCAATAAACGAGCTCAGATTCGCTTAATATAAGGCTATGGTATGGTTCTTGAGATTTTAAAAATCCAATAAAAATAGCCACAAGGCACAAGCTCACTAAAAATATTTCAACAATGCTGATCTCACCTGGTCTTAATAAATTAAACAACATAATAAAGACTAAGCCTATAGCACCTACAACAATCACCTCAATTGCGTTTCGCGCGCCCTGTGCCCGAAACTTAATGACATTGTCAGATTTATCCATATCGGTAAAACACCATATAAAAAACAAACATAATAATGCCCCAAATTATGACCTTTCTTGTTGTTATACATAAGTTACAGCTAGTTTTAAATTTCATACATTACCGCTTTTTCCTCAACAATATAGGAACAATGAATAAATCTTATTTACTTTTACGCTTAACGCACAAATTTATGAGATACATAACCGTCTTTTCACGGTCTTATTTCGTACAATACTTACAATTCATTTTCAGGTATGAAATCAATGTACTCAAGACAATCAGGTAAAGCACTTTTTCCATTTATTATTACGTTACTTTTAATATTTAGCGTTTATTTATATTTACCCGCTAGCCACGGCGAACAAGCCGATTCATCACAAATGTCTACCCAAGTAACGGCTCATACTGTTACCTCTGAGGAAAACGCAGTGATGATAGAGGCCATCGGTAGTGCACGTGCAAACCAAGCTATTTATATAAAAAGTGCGCAAAACGATTATGTCACAGATATATATTTTAAAGATGGCGACTTAGTCAGTAAAGGACAAAAATTAGTACAGTTACAAAGCCAACAAGAGCAACTTGCAGTTAAAGAACTCGGTATTAACTTACGTGAGGAAAAACGTCAGTTAGATCGCCTTACCGAACTTTCACGTTCGCAATCAACGGCAAAGTCATTACTTGAAGAACAATTATCTCGTGTTGATGCCACTGAAGCTCAACTAGAAAGCGCTAAAACAAAGTTAAATGAAATGACTATTACCGCGCCATTTTCAGGCCTGTTAGGTAAGCGTGAAATATCAGTTGGCGCCTACGTAAGCAACACAACAATAATCACCACACTTGATGATATTAGTATTATTAAAGTTGACTTCAAAGTACCTGAAAAATATTTAGCACAATTAAACATGGGTATGAAAGTACTTACCCAAAACGATGCCTACCCAGATCAAACATTTACTGGCAAAGTCACGCATATTAGCTCGCGTATTGATTCGGTAACACGCAGTGTTGAAGTAACTGCAAGCTTTGCTAATAAATCAGGATTACTTCGCCCTGGTATGTTACTAAATACAGCACTTGAGCTAAGCAGTAACCAAGCTTTAATGGTGCCAGAAAAAGCGGTTATCCCTTTACAAGACAAACACTTTGTTTTTCAAATTCAAGACGGAGTAGCCAATAAGGTTGAAGTGCATGTTGCTGGCAGAAATAATGGCTGGGTTGCTATCGATGAAGGTTTAAATTATGGCGAGCAAATTGTTACTGAAGGGCTAATAAAAATTCGCTCTGGTAGTAAAGTAAGCGTAAAGGGGTAATACGTGAAAATTACTGATACAAGCGTTAAACGCCCCGTTTTTGCCATAGTAATTAATTTACTGCTTCTTACTTTTGGTCTGGTTGCATTTACTATGCTGCCCCTTCGTGAGTACCCTGATATTGAAACGCCAATAGTAAATATCAGCACTGAATACACAGGTGCTTCTGCCGAAATTATAGAAACCAAAATAACGCAAATAATAGAAAATCGAATTTCCGGTATTGAAGGTATTAAAAGTATTAACTCTTCGAGCCGTAATGGGCGCTCAAACATTACCATTGAGTTTGATATTAACCGCGACATAGATGCTGCATCTAACGATGTACGCGAACGTGTAGCACGTGCGCTTGATAGTTTGCCCGATCAGGTGCGCCCACCAGAAGTGTCAAAATCAAATAGTGATGAAAGCCCTATTGCATGGTTTGTATTAAACAGTGAAACAATGGACTCGTTACAGCTCTCTGATTACGCGCAGCGTTTTATTGTTGACCGCTTAGCCGTAGTAGATGGTGTATCTAACGTGCGTATTGGTGGTGAGCGCCAATACGCTATGAAAATTTGGCTAAACCGCCAAGCAATGGCTGCACGCGGTATTACCTCAAGCGATATTGAAAATACACTGCGTACAGAAAACGTTGAATTACCTGCTGGCGAAATAGAATCAATAGATCGCGACTTTACCGTGCGTACCGCACGTAGTTATAAAGATCAGCGCGATTTTAAAAACCTTGTTATTAAACGTGGTGAAGAAGGTTATTTAGTGCGTTTAGGTGAAGTTGCCGACGTAAAATTAGAAGCTGCCGATGACGAAAGCTTATTTCGTGGTAACGGGCGCAACATGATTGGCCTAGGAATTGTAAAACAAGCTAAAGCAAACACGCTTACCGTAGTAGACAACGCACGCAGCGAACTTGAAAAAATCAAACGTAACCTACCTGAAGGCACCACAATTCAAGACAGCTACGATTCGTCTGTATTTATTAAAGAATCAATTAGTGAAGTTTACAGCACACTTGCCATCTCTATGGGTTTAGTCGTACTCGTTATATTTTTGTTTTTAGGCAATATACGAGCAACGCTTATTCCTGCGGTTACCGTACCGGTCGCACTTGTTGGTAGCTTTATGTTTTTATTAGCAATGGGCTACTCAATCAACTTACTAACTTTACTTGCCTTAGTACTGGCTATTGGTTTAGTAGTAGATGATGCCATTGTAATGCTTGAAAACATTCACCGTCGTATTGAACTGGGTGAGCCGCCATTACTTGCTGCATATAGAGGTGCGCGTGAAGTTGGTTTTGCCATAGTAGCAACCACGCTTGTACTAATATCGGTGTTTGTCCCATTGGTGTTTATGGATGGCCGTATAGGGGCATTATTTACTGAGTTTGCAATGGCGGTGAGTGCTGCCGTATTTTTCTCAAGTGTTACAGCGCTTACTCTTGCACCAGCCCTGTGTTCTAAAGTACTTAAAGTATCAGACAAACCAAATAAATTTAGCCAATGGATGGACCGCCAGTTTACTAAAATTGAAGTAAGTTACCGTAATTCGCTCTCCACTAACATAACCCGTAAATGGGGCTTAATGGTGAGCTTATTATTAGCGGGCTTTGTTAGTTACTCGTTGTTTTTACAAGTTCCCTCTGAGCTAACGCCAAAAGAAGACCGTGGCACGTTCTTTATTATGATGAGCGGCCCTGAGGGCGCAAGTTATGAAAATAATGCCGCTAATATGGCTAAAATTGAAGAACGTTTAATGCCTTACTCGCAAGCAGGTGAGCTAAGTCGTGTACTTGTTCGAGTGCCAGGCTGGGGTGGCAGCGGCGGTGTTGCGATTGTTGGTATGGCCGATTGGGATAAACGCAAACGCTCAACATGGGAAGTAATGGACGAAATAAGCGGTAAAATGCAAGAAGTTACCGATGTGCGTGCATTTGCCATTATGCGCCGTGGTATTGGCGGCGGTGGCTCTTCTCGCCCTATTGAGTTTGTATTGCAAGGTAATGATTATGCACAACTTGCCGATTGGCGTGACCGTATAATTAAACGTGCCGAACAAAACCCAGGTTTAGTAAGAATCGATCATGATTATAAAGAAACCTTCCCGCAGTTTTTAGTCAGCATAGATAAAAACAAGGCTGCTGATTTAGGCGTTTCGGTATCTGATGTAGGCCGTACACTTGAAACAATGCTTGGCCAACGCCGTGTTACAACCTTTATTGACCGTGGTGAAGAATACGATGTAATTTTAAAAGGGACTAAAGAAGACTTTACTAACCCTACTGACATTTCAAATATATATCTTAAATCACGAAGCGGTGAACTAGTCCCACTTGATAGCCTTATCAGCTTAAAAGAAGAAGCAACCGCATCGCGCTTAAACCGATACAACCGTATGCGCGCAATTACATTAAGCGCCAACTTAGCCGACGGTTATACGCTTGAGCAAGCGCTTAACTTTTTAAACGAAGTAGCCGCGCAAGAAAACGATATAGATGGCGCCGTAGATTACAAAGGCGAGTCGCAGCTTTATTACGAAGGCGCATCAGCGATGACCTACGTATTTATACTTGCACTCACCGTTACCTTTTTAGTACTGGCAGCGCAGTTTGAAAGCTTTATGCATCCATTCGTCATTATGCTTACCGTACCACTTGGTTTAATGGGCGCTATGTTCGGACTTTGGGCTACAGGACTTACCTTAAATATTTACAGCCAAATAGGTATTGTCATGCTCATAGGGCTAAGTGCTAAAAACGGTATTTTGATTGTAGAATTTACTAACCAACTGCGCGATAAAGGCGTTGAATTTAGTGAAGCTATTTTGCAAGCGGCAACTCAGCGTTTGCGCCCTATTATTATGACCTCGCTGACTACGGTTATGAGTTCGGTACCTTTAGTACTTGCTTCAGGCCCGGGCGCTGAAAGCCGTATGGTGATAGGTGTAGTCGTGTTTACTGGGGTTATTGTATCGACCCTACTAACTCTTTTTGTTGTACCTGCTGCATATTATGCACTTGCACGTAACACTCAATCACCTGAGTTTTTACAGCAAAAATTAGACAAACAAGCCGCTAAAAAACCTTTCGAAGAGATCTAGCCTCTTAATTGCGCCGTAACCTTGTTGTTGCGGCGCATACAATTTATGCTCGCCTTTAAACCCCATATACATTTTAGGAATACTTATGAGCTCAACAACGCAAGTAGCAACATTTGGTGGCGGCTGTTTTTGGTGTATAGATGCTGCATTTAGACGTGTAAATGGCGTACTAACCGTAAGCTCTGGCTACACCGGCGGTGAAACAAATAACCCAACATATGATTCTGTATGCTCAGGCACAACCGGTCACGCTGAGGTTGTTAAAATTGAATTTGACGCGACTGTAGTTAGCTTTGAAACACTCTTAGCAATGTTTTTCACACTGCATGATGCAACACAATTGAATCGCCAAGGTAACGATATAGGCACACAATATAGAAGTGTGGTTTACTATCACGATGAAGCTCAACTTAAGCAAACCAACGAAGTGATAGCTCAACTGCAAAGCCATGTCGCTGAGCCAATTGTGACAGAAGTCAGCCCTGCTACTACGTATTACCCAGCAGAGCATTATCACCAAGATTACTATAACGAAAACCCACAGCAGGGTTACTGTAGTATTTTAATAGCACCTAAGTTACACAAGTTTGAAACCGTATTTAAAGAGTTCTTAGCTGACTAGCTAATTTTAGTAGTTAAACTTAGCTACACATTAAAAAGCCCGACATAAGTCGGGCTTTTTAATATTAATAAATACCGTTAAAACTGGTAGCTTGCGCCTGCAAAAAAGCGACGCTCTGGCGTGTTGTAGTAATACACTTCACCCGTTGTAAAATCAGTGTTTGAATCAACAGCGTTATATTCTTTATCAAATAAGTTTTCTACACGAAGTGAAACTTCAATATGTTCATTTACTTGATAATTACCCGCTAGGTTCCAGAGTGTATAAGAGCCTAAGCGCGTCACAGCACCTTGTCTGTCGCTACGGTATTGCATGTCTAAGCTTGCATCAAAAGCACCAAACTGTTTTGCAAGTTCCCAGTTAAAAGTACGTTTAGCAACATTACGCAACTCTGCGCCCGTTTCTTCGTCTTCAGCGCTTAAGTAAGCAAAGTTAAGGTTGCTATCAAAACCAAAAAACTGCTGAGATAAGCTAAATTCAACCCCTTCGTAGCGTGCTTCATCGATATTAGCCAATGCAAAGTTTGCATCGTAATCAATCTTATCTTCTATATCGTTTCTAAATATTGCAATATCAACTTGTGCGATATCAAAATCCACACTCAAACCTAACTCACGGTTTACTGATTTTTCAGGTTGTAAATCAGGGTTACCATAAAGTGGATAATATAAATCGTTAAATGTAGGGGCTTTAAAGCCAGTACTTTGGCTTATACGAAATGTTGCATCTTCAGATAAATGATAACCTGCAGCGGCGGTATACGTTGTTTCATCGCCAAATTGCTCGTCATCATCTTGGCGAACAGTTAAATTAGCCAGTACTTTATCTGCATCGTAGTAAGCACCTACAAACACGGCAAGTACATCGCGGCTGTCTTCAACAAATAGTTGCGAACTATGAGATACATCATCGTTGTACCAATTGATACCACCACTAATGTTAAGCTCATCAGATAACAGGTACTGGCCGTTATAATCAATTTGTGTGCGTTTAGTTATAAAAGTACTTGTTGTTGGTCCAACTGAAAAATCGACATATGTATTGTCTGAATCATCCGTTGCTAGCGCTAAATCAATACTGTGCGTTTGGTTAGTGTAGTTTTTACTCCAACCTGCAGAAAGTTGATAGTTTTTAAAATCATCTCGTTCAATCGTGCTGTCTGCAGGGCTAAAGCGGCTGTCGTAATCTGCGAAACCTTCACTGTATTGGCCTAATAACTTAAAGTCGCCGTAATGTGCATCGGTGTAGTTAACTTTAAAACCAAGGTTTTTATTTTCATAGCCATCTTCATCAGGTGCTACGCCTTGCAGTACATCAAAGTTATCTGTTTTTTCAAAGCCTGCGTTAAATGCTGTTGTTATATCATCTGATTTTACAGAGCCTGCAACTTGATAATTTTGATAAGAGTCAGAACCAAATGTAGCGCTTAGGGATAAGTTATCTGACTCACGCGTAATAATATTAATAACACCAGCGAGTGCATCAGAGCCATAAACAGCCGCGCGAGAGCCTTTAATAATTTCTATGCGTTCAATACTATTTAGAGGGACATTATTTAATGCTTTTTGACCTAGTGTTGCTGAGCCTGTACGTACACCGTCAATTAAAATCAACGTATCGCCAGAGCCCGTACCACGAAGTGACACACCTGTATTTTGACCAAAACCACCGTTTGGATTAACTTGAAAACCCACTCGCGTGCTTAAAAGTGTAGGTAAATCGCGTACGTTACTAGCTTCTATTTCAGCACGTTCAATAACATTTACACTCGCTAAAACGTCGTTAATTGATTGCTCAAACTTATTAGCTGTAACGGTTATTTTTTCAATTGATTGCTCTGCACCAGACACAGAAAATGAAAGCGCAGCAGAAATTGCAACGCCTAGAGTTGTTTTGTTTAACATGATGTCCCCTACCTTTGCCCACCGCAAAGATTTAGTAAGTAAGATTGCATCAAGGCCGGTCTCCGGACTCAGTAAGCACATAAAAACATGCAATACTCTACCGTTGCGGGGGCAGTGTTGGGCTTGTAGTCATCATGAAAACGCACCAACTTCCCGATTATCCTGCTAAAAAAATCATTACATGAAGTGGCTAGCAAGCACCTTGAAAATATGCCGTCATTGTGAGCATTTTGTTTACAAATGTCAATGGACGTCTATATAGCTAAAAGCTATTTCAGTTCAGTGCTGTATTATTATAGTTTGACGGAATACCGTACTTATCAAGTAGCTTCTGAAGTTGCATTTGTGTAGTAGGTAAATTTAATATTTCATCCATTTTGCGACTAGATATTTTATTTGATTGTGAGTTAATCAAAAAATGTGTTTCATACACTGCATCTGGTACGTCACTCTTAAATAGTAAATCCATATTTAAGATATTCTGCTTTTTAAAATACTGATAAGCAATGCTGTTTAAAACCCCGACTTCAGCGCGCCTTAATAGCAGCATTTTAACTACATTGAATTCATCAATTGTTAAGCTTACCTGGTGCTCTTCTCTCAAGTACTCGGCATTTGTATCAAATCCTGCAAATTGATACGAGTACCCTAAAACCCCAACTTTGGTTAATTTGTCCAGACTGTCAAAATAAGTTTGCTCTGATGCATTCTCTTTGAGTGTATAAAGCTCGTTTTTGGTGACGGTGTAAAATTCAGTTTTTTCAATATTCCCCTGCGCTGCTTGTTGCACCCATTGCATTGCCATTAAAAATAAAACGTCGAAGTTATTTTTTTTAACAGACAAAGTAAGCCTTTTTACAGGTAAAGAAATAAGTATAAAGTTAAATTCCTGCTGTGCGTCGTTTAAAATATTAATAAACTCAGGAGCAAAGCCCTGCTTTTTTTGCGCGTTTATAATAATTGGAAAGTAACCATCTTCGACCAATACATCAATATCAACTGGTTTTGATAAGCTTGGCTTAGTAAATATAAGCAAAACAAATAACAGAAATAATTGATGGGGTCTCATTTTAATGCCTTCTACAGTGAAGTTTTTATTATATTCAATTAAATATAATAGCTTAAATATCAAAAAGTGGATTAATACATGCAGAACTACGAGAGGATAAGGTGGGAAAGTTGTAAAAAATTAAGTAGCTTTAATCTGTCTGCAAATATAGACAAATTAAAGCACTTTTATTAAAAACAGTTTATAAATTAGTCGCGAAAGTTTTTAAACTGAAAAGGCTGACCTAAATCGGCACTGCGCACTACCTGCATAGCCTCTTGAAGATCGTCACGCTTTTTACCTGTTACACGTACTTCTTCGCCTTGAATAGCGGCTTGTACTTTAACTTTTGAATCTTTAATGGCCTTAACTACTTTTTTGGCCATGTCTTTTTCGATACCTTGCTTTAACCCAACGTTACGAAATACATTTTTTCCTGCACGGCTAATATCTTGAAGTTCTAAACTAGCTACATCCATACCGCGCTTTGAAATTTTTCCCGCTAAAATATCAAACAACTGCATAACTTGAGAGTCAGCTTCTGCTTTAAGCTTAATTGTTTTATCGTTCAGCTCAATAGATGCATCAACGCCTCTAAAATCAAAGCGAGTCTCTAGTTCACGGTTTGCGTTATCAACCGCATTTTTAGCTTCGTTCATTTCTACTTCAGATACAATATCAAATGAAGGCATTAGTATACTCCTAACTATTTAATCTTAATTTTATATGGCAATTATAACGCTAAAATTATAAATCTTTACATTTTTCTGCATCTTGTTCAGGTGCGATACTAAATTAGTTTGATATACTTGCGCCTCTTTTTTAAGCGATTTTAGGATTTGTCGTGACAAGGCGCGTTTATCAAGCAGTTTTTTTAATCAGCATAGTGGCTTTCACCTTTTTATTTGCCAAAGAAATAAAAGGTGGCGTTGTAAATTTATTTCCTCATGTTGATAAAGTTGCCCATTTTGGGATTTTTTTTATATTAGCCATAATAATGGACAAGGCTTTTAAGCTTCCTTTATATGCTCAAATACTCTTATTAGCAGGCTATGGCGCCTCTATAGAAATAATGCAAGACGCACTCCCGTATAGGCAAGCATCACTTGGTGATTTTTTTGCTGACTTTACAGGTGCTGCAAGCTACTTTTTACTTAGAGTAATTTTTACACCTCGAAAAAAGAACTCACATGGCTAATATTTTAATCGTTGGCGATGGCGCTATTGGCTTATTGCTGAGCCACTTTTTGAGCGCATCGCATAATGTCAGTGTTTTAACTCGTAAAAACCCAACAAACACCCGCTTTTACAGTAGAGGTAAGGGTGCATCAAAAAAAATTGACGCAAAATTCATTTCATTAAATCAGTTAGATAAAGCAACTGAATTTGATATAATTTTATTTACCGTTAAAGCTTTTCAAGTGCTTGATGCGTTTTCTCAAATAAAGCCATTTTTACCAACACATTGCTCTGTTGTACTTTCGCATAATGGAATGGGCAACGTTGATGAGATAAATAACCAGCTAAACACCCATCAAGCACTCTACTTTTTAACGACAAGCATAGCGGGCTTTAAATCAAACCAATATATTGTGCAACACACAGGTGAAGGACAAAGCGTTATTGGTGGCTGTAATGAGCTTGCACTTCAAAACAGTGCGCCAATAGCTGATATTTTTAAAGTAATACCCAATCTAAAGTTTACTAATAACATTCAGCAGCTTCGTTTTGAAAAGCTACTCGTCAATATTGCCATTAACCCATTAAGCGCTTTAAGTAATGTAAAAAATGGTGAATTACGTGCACCTAAGTACAATACAATAATTTTTAATGCACTCACTGAAGCATGTAATATTGCAAAGGCTCAAGGGCTTAATATTCCATTAATTAAAGCTCTCAATACCGCTTATAAAATAATGGAGTTAACCGCAAATAATTACTCATCAATGCAGCAAGATATAGCTCACAATAGAGAAACTGAAATATCAGCTATATGTGGCTATATTAGCCAACAAGGTAAACTTCACAGTATTCCAACGCCTTACAACGATGAGTTGTTAGTCAAAATTCAGGCAAAAAAAAGCGTGGTATAAACCACGCTTATATAAGCTTTTAACTTTACGGGCGATAAACTTTTACCGTTTCGAAACCCTGTTCGTGCAGCATAAGTGCCTGTAGTTGGCTCATTACACCTCTGTCACAATATAAATAGTAGTCGGTGTCTTTTGGTAAATCACCAAACTTAGTAGCCAAACGGAAGAACGGCAAATGCACCACTTCAACACCATCGATTACAAGCGGTGCAGCTTCTTCTTCTTCTGGTGAGCGAATATCAATTACTACAGAGCCTGCAGGTAAATCAGCAACCGACTCAGCCTCTTTTAGCTCTTGCTTTGCTTCTACGTCAATATCGCGTACATCCATTATGCGCGCGTTATTTACTACGGTATCTAGCACATCAAAATCGAACTTTTCTTCTTCGGCTTCTATTACTTCAATTTTGGCTTTAACTGTCGGTTTTTTAGAAATAACACCACAATATTCAGGCATCGTTTCAGCCATTTCAGCTGTACCAATTTGGCGAGCAAGATTAATAATTTCTTGTTTATCATTTTGAATTAGCGGGCGTAAAATAAGCGTTTCAGTAACGCGGTCAATCACGCTTAAGTTTGCTAATGTTTGACTAGATACTTGGCCAATACTTTCACCTGTGACAAGCGCCTGAATGTTTAACTTTTCAGCCACTACACTTCCTGCTCGCATCATCATACGTTTAAGTACAACACCCATTTGGCTGTTTTCAACGTTTTCTAGAATTTCAGCAACAACAGGTTCAAAATCAACTGTTATAAATTTAACTTTATGTGTTGAGCTGTATTTTTTCCATAAAAAATAGCTCGCTTGCTTAACACCAATCTCGTGCGCTGCGCCACCTAGATTAAAGAATAAAAAGTGCGTACGTGCGCCTTTACGAATCATTTGGTAACTTGCTACGCCAGAGTCAAAACCACCCGACATAAGCGAAAGCACGTCTTCTTGCGTTGGTAGTGGAAAGCCCGCCATACCAAAATGCGTTTGCGAAACAATGTAAGCTTTATCGTCTTTTACTTCTAAGCGTATTGTTACTTCTGGACGGCTAAGCTTAACGCTTGCGCCTTCAATATGTTGATTTAGCCCACCACCAACATAACGCTCTAAATCAGTCGAGGTAAAGTCGTGTTGGCCTATACGCTTAGCACGCACACAAAAAGTTTTTCCCACAATTGTGTGACCCACTAACGCTATTGTTTTTTGATAGATATCATCGAGAGTTTCAAATTGCGTCTCAGTTACTTCAATAAACTGAACGATACCAGGTATGCGTTTAAGGCTGTCGATAAAATCAAGGCGAACTTGTGCATCTTCAAGCTTTGTAACAACTGAAATATTATCCCAGTTATTTCTTACTTGTACTTTTTCGTCAAGACGTCGCAATACAATTTTAATGTTATTTTCTAACACTTTAGTAAAGCGTTTACGGACCGAACGGCTTTTGATGGCTATTTCAGGATGTAGTTTGACGATAAATTTAAGCATAGTTCACTCTTAGACTGCGGGAATTCGCGCTCCCAGGCATTTGGCGCGCGATTATAGCAAAAAATTCAGCGTCTAGGAAACAACCAAAGGGCAACGGCTAAACAACAGTTGGGGCTTGTTGCGCTAACTCAGTGTATTTTTCGCGTAATAGGTTCATTTTATCAATACTTTTATCGGTACTGTACGCTCTAAATAATGTAAGTACTTTTAAAATACCGTGATATATATCTTGCTCAGCAAGGGTACCGCTTGGCCTACGAGCCTTAATATAAGGCGTCCAAAAGCTAACAGTTAACTTTAGTGTATGGGCTAAATCAATGACATCTTGCTCATCAATAGCAATCATTTCACTATCGCGAAGACCTAGAATAATTTTACGAACTTGCTCTAATAACTCTAACTGAAAATCAATGTAAGCTTGTTTTAGCTCAGTGTCTCTGGCGAGTATATCGCCAAGATTGTCGTAAAAAAAATGGTAACGCCACATCAATTCAAATAACGAATCTAAATAAGCCGTTAAATGATTAAATGCATCATCATCTTTATTAATAGGTTTAAAGTGAGTATTTAAATGATCACGATACAGCGCAAAAATATGACGGATAATGTCTTCTTTATTTTTAAAATGATAATAAAGATTACCCGGGCTCATCCCTAAGTTTGATGCAATATGATTTGTCGTTATTGCACGCTCACCATTTTCGTTAAACAACAAAATACTGGTGTGTATTATTTTATCCTTGGTATTCATATGCTAATACTCAAATTATCTATAGGCTACATTACACTCAAAAGAGGTAAACAGTATAAACAAATATGAATCATTAAAACACTCAAACCTTGGACTGATCTGTTCAAAGAAAGTAAGTGTTTATATGCTTTATTAGCTAGGCTGCTTTGTGGCATAAACACTGTTAAACTAGCGCTAAAATCATAAATAGTGAACATTATGAAAGTTATTGCAATTTACCCGGGCACCTTTGATCCACTAACTAATGGTCATACAGATCTTATTCAACGTGCAGCTAAAATGTTTGATACCGTATTAGTTGCGGTTGCGAACAACCCAAGTAAAAAACCCTGTTTTAACCTTGAAGAACGTGTTGAACTTGCAAACTCTATTTTAAGTCACTTAGATAATGTTAAGGTCATTGGTTTTTCTGGCTTATTGGCTGACCTTGCGCGCGATCACAATGCTAATGTGCTTATTCGTGGTATTAGAGCGGTATCTGATTTTGACTATGAATTTCAATTAGCTAACATGAACCGCCGCCTGAATCCTGATTTAGAAAGTGTATTTTTAACACCCGCAGAGCGAAATTCATTTATTTCATCAACGCTCGTTAAAGAAGTAGCACGTCACAATGGTGATGTAAGCGAGTTTGTAGATCCTGTAATTGTCAAAGCTCTAAAAACTAAACTGGGCTGTGGTGCCCAATAACACTTCCCGAATTAGCGCATAACTTGTATGCGCTAATTTGGCTTTTGTATAGATGATGATTTTAATTTTTTAATTAACCAAACAAGTTTTAGCAAATCTTTATTGATAATTAGTATTAGCGCCATAGTGATATCAATAATAGGCATAAGAAAACCATACAGCATCCACAGCCACCAAAAGTCCCAATTGCCATAAAGAGTATTATCAATATACATGCTCATAAACAGTGAGGCATTGATACCAAGCCCTACAATAAGATAATAAAATCCGTACGGTATTTTGCGTCCTAAAAAAATACGCCACATAAAAATAACGGCAATTGTTAGTACATCAAATATAAACATCTTTAAATGCGGAGCTGCAGTAGTTATGTCCATAAATAAACTAAGTGTGTACGAAGCCATCATAATAAAGCTAAGGTGAACTCGGCTTTTATCTTGCTTATTAATGGCAATTGATAGAGTGAACAAAAAAGAAAAAACAAACAGCCATGTAATAAGTATTCCAAAATATTCATTAACTGAATTTAATTGCCAAAATAGATCCTCCATTCTATTCAACCTTTTGATGAGTGCTTTTTCTACGATTAAGTAAATACCGTTTTAATGCAACCAAACCTAAAAAATCTTTATTAATTAGGAGAACTAAAAGCATCGTTAAATCAGAAATTATTTGTCCTATTGCATATAAGGCCCAAAACCACCAGTAGTCTAAATTTCCTAAAACAATACTGTCGTAGTGCATTCCAAGAAAAACAAATGCGTTAAAGCTAAGTCCGACTAAAAGATAATAAAAGGCTACGGGGAGATTTTTACTAAAGTATATCCGCCATATAATCAGAAAAAATATAGTTAAGATATCAAATATAAAAAGGGTCAAATGGGGTGTGTTGCTCAAGGGATCCATAAAAATACTTGAGGTGTAAGATACCATCATAATGAATGCAAGCTGTGTGCAGCTTTTGTCAGACTTGTTAATGCTTGCAGACAAATTATATAAAAAAGCGAGTACAAAAGACCATGTAGTAAAAATGGTTATATAGTCGTATAAACCAGCCAGCTGCCATAAAAAATCAAGCATTGCGTGACCTTTTAAATTTTTCAGTTAAAAATTTAGTAAGCTTAACTAGACCTAAAAAATCTTTGTTAAAGATAAGCGCTAATGGCATTATCAAATCTGTAAAGTACATACCAAATACATAAACGTTCCAAAACCACCAATAATATAGAGTACCTAAAATCTCTATATCGTAATGCATAGCTAAAAATAAAGATGCGTTAATACTCAGACCAAAAACAAGATAATAAAATGCGTTAGGAATTGGGCCTCGACTGCAGTACCGAAACGCAGAAATAATAATTAGAGTTACAATATCGAAGTAAAAATAGTTTAAGTGAGACACTATAACCATATCGAACAGTGTACTTAAGGTATACGAAATCATCATAATACCAGAAAGGTACATTGTATTTTTATAGGGACTGTTTATGCTTGCTGACAAATTATAAAGAAATGCAATTACAAAGAACCATGTAATAAAAATACCTACATAATCTCTAATCGCTACCAGATCCCACAGTATGTCAGCCATCATGCCCCTTTATAAATTTATTATTTCGCAACCACCCTTTTAGTTTATACAAACCTAAAAAATCTTTGTTTATAAAAAATATAGCTACCATTATGAAATCAGCAGCGTTAACCCCTATTGCGTAAGCATTCCAAAGCCACCAGTAGCTTGTATTATTTGATATATAGATGTCGTAATGCATGAGAAAATGCAGAGTTGAGTTTATAGCTAAACCAGTAATAATATATAGATAGGTAATACCACCATGCCATAGCCACCTAAGGAAAATAATAACTAGGAGAGTTAAAGTATCGGAAAACAAAAAATCGAGATAAGTTACCGTATCAAGATTTGTAAATATACTAAATGAATATGAAATACTCATAACTAAAGACAAATACACTCTTTCTTTATTAGGCTTATTAATCGAATGAGCAAGGGAGTATAAAAATGCCATAAGGAATCCCCATTGTACAAATGCACCTATGTACAATGACACTGTTGGACTTACCAAAAGTTCACCCATTATTTTACGACTTTTTCAAGTTTAATTTGAAGGCTTTTAAATGTAGCATCTGTATAATGTTCCTATTGAGTACTAATGAAAGCATCATTAGAGTATCTATAGAGTTAACACCTATCGAATAAAAACTCCAATACCACCAAGGCTCAATATTATATAAGACATATAGATCATAGTGCAGTATTAAGGTAAGTACTGCATTTATCGTTAACGAAATTATTATGAAGTGAAAAGCTGCAGAACGTTGGAGCACTTTGAAGTACTGTAAAGTTAACAAAGCTAAAATAGTAACAAAATCGTAGAGCATCGAGTTTAAATATAAACCTTCTAATAAGTCTATATAACCACTAAAAACATATGAGCAGAGAATAAGCGCAGATAAATAAACAGGAGACTTATTTTCTTTATTTATCGTAGAGGTCAAACAATACAGAAAGGCCATTAAAAAGCCCCACTGAGTGAAGGCTTTTACATAAACCATGAAGGGTTCAGTAACGTACATTTGAGCTAGGTTACTTTGTTGGTATCGTTAGACTTGAAGTAGCTGAGGGTTTTGTTCTTTAACTTATGAAGCCCTAAAAAGTCTCTATCTACTATTAATGATACAACCATTAATATATCGATAATATTTATAGTGAACTGATAGAGGCTCCAAAACCACCAAGGTTCGAGGTTCTCATAAAAATAAACATCTAAGTACATCAAAATAAAAAAGGTAGTGTTAATAAAAAGGCCGATTAATAAGTACAAAAAAGAGGGAGTCGTTTTCTTTATCACAAAAAATAGAGTTGTAAGAAAAGAGATTGTGACTATGTCGTGTAAAGCCCAGTCAAGATAGGTTGTTTGATAATAGGAAAGCCAAGTATAAAAATAATCTGTCGCAGTATACGATACCATCATAACGAATGAACTGAGTAATAAAGTCGTCTTTCTTTTAACGCCTAGGCTATATACAAAAATATTGAAAAAGAAGGCCATTAAAAAAGCCCACATAACAAAAGCTGATAATGAAAAAAGACCAAAGAACTCAGTTAAAAACATTCAATACCTTACATTTATTTAGGTTTCTGGCCTGAAAGAATAGAACCACCACCACGCTGCAATTCATTACTCGCAGCAGTCATCGCTTCTTGTGAGAAGCTTACTGTATCAGATTGCAGGGTTTTAGGGCTAGCAGTTTGTTCCATTGCAGGCTTTAATTGTTGTGTTTTGTTGTATGCTTGCATTTGTAATTGGCTATTAGCTGAAACTTGCATGTGATTGATCCTTGTAAAAGTTTTATTTATATTTGGTGCAACTTTTAACCACATTATTATGTAGATAAATGCATTACCTGTTTTAAGCAGTGATAGCTATTTTGCTATCTACCTTATAGTTAGCAATACATGCGCCAACTTTTTTTGACGCATTAAAATTCACTCAAAAAATATAATCAAACTAAACAGCTCCGACCAGTTTACTGCAAATATAAAAAAACGCACAGGGATAACCGTACGTTTTTTGTATCCAGGGAGTTTAAGCTACGTATTTACACGGGATCTCCGCACGTGTACTTAGCTTCAAAATATATTCCATTGCTACTTCGTCACAATTTTCTTTACGAAGGCAAAGTTCACAATCTTTCATTACTTTTTCAGGCAAAGAGTCTTTGCTACAAAAAGTAAAACGTTGTTGTTCAAAAAAATCGGGGACACGGGTCAATACAATAACTCGGTTAAGTGCCAATTTTTTGGCTTTAGTAAGTAGGTGCTCTACAAGCTGTCGACCCTGCCCCGTCACTTTACTTTTTGGGTCTATACCCAATGAGCGTATTTCAGCAAGGCCGGTATCGTAAATGTATAACGATGCACAACCTGACACTTTTCCATTTATTTCAGTAACTGCAAACTCGTTAATAGAGTGCACCATATCGCTTTTTGCACGCGGTAGGTTTTCGCCTACCGTTGCCCAATGCTGTATAAGTGTTGCAATTGCCTCTACATCATCTAAATTTGCATCACGTACCGTTATTTGCTGTTTTTTTTTGGCTTCTTTAACAGCATTAGTTACTTGCTCAATAGACGTCCCACCAAGCGCTTGACGCGCTTTTATACACGCATCAATTTCAAGTACTGGGTAAACATCATCTTCAAATACAGTGTTTACTGATTTGTACTGCTCAAGTGATAGCTCCTCAAGCGTTTTACCTTCGCTAATCGCAAGCTGTACAAGTACACCCACAATGTGATGCCCTTCTCTAAATGGCACACCTTTAGCAACTAAGTAATCAGCAAGCTCGGTGGCATTAGCGTGGCCGCCTTTTGCCGCTGCTAACGTTTTATCACCATTTACTTTTACGCCTTTAATACATGCTTGCGCCATATGAATACATGCAAGCCATGTTGGCATAGCGTCAAACAGGCCTTCTTTGTCTTCTTGCATATCTTTATTGTATGCAAGTGGCAGCGCCTTTAGTGTCATCATCATAGCGCTAAATGCACCAAATACACGTCCAGTTTTACCGCGAATAAGCTCAAGTGCATCAGGATTTTTTTTCTGAGGCATGAGCGATGAGCCTGACGTGACGTTATCAGCAAGCTCTATAAATCCGGCTTCACCTGAATTATAAAAAATCAAATCTTCAGACATACGAGATAAGTGAATCATCGAAATAGACGCACAACTTAAAAGATCTAACACGAAGTCACGATCAGATACGCCATCAAGGCTATTTTTTGTAGCCGCTGTAAAACCTAATCCGTGGGCTAATGCTTGGCGATCAATCGGATAAGCTGTACCTGCTAATGCACCACTGCCTAATGGGCAAAAATTCATGCGCGCTTTAGCATCTTGCAGGCGGCTTTCATCGCGCTCTAGCATTTCTACATACGCCATACACCAGTGGCTAAACAATACTGGTTGTGCGCGCTGTAAATGCGTGTAACCTGGCAATATTGTGCCAAGCTCTCGTTCTGCAAGCGCTACAAATTCGCCTTTTAGCTGTGCAATGGCATCTAATAAATGATCGGCTGTATCACGGCACCATAGTCTAAAATCGGTGGCAACTTGGTCATTACGGCTTCGGCCTGTATGTAATTTTTTAGCTAAATCACCTACTTTTTCAATTAGAGCAGCTTCAACGTGTGAATGAATATCTTCTGCACCTGAAGTAGCAACTGATTGTGGATCAGCTTTAACTTCTTCAAGTAGCTCATTTAATGCAGCAACTAATTTTGTATGCTCATCACTTGAAAGTACATTTACCTGTTCAAGTGCACCTGCCCATGCCACAGAGCCAATAATATCTTGCTCTGCTAACTGGTAGTCAAAGGGAAGAGAGTCGTTAAATTGCTTAAACGCCTCATCTGGACCCGTAGAAAAACGTCCGCCCCATAATGCCATGAAATCTCTCCAAACCCTGTAATGCCCCTTTTATAAGGGGCTATTAAATAATTTACTTTTTAGCCAATGCTGAAATTCTGCTTGAAAGCGAGAATAAACGAATAAAGCCTTCAGCGTGTGACTGGTCATACACATCATCTTCACCAAATGTAGCAAATGCTTCGCTGTATAAGCTATTTGGTGATTGCTTTTGAACCGCAGTTACTTGGCCTTTATAAAGCTTAAGTACCACTTCACCTGTTGCCACTTTAGAAAGTGCTTCTGCACCGGCTAAAATAGAATCTTTAAGTGGTGTAAACCAACGTCCGTCGTATACTAAATGTGAAAATTCACCGCCTAGTACTTCTTTCCATTTACGGCTTGCTTTATCAAGCACTAGCTCGTCAATGGCTTGAAGCGCAGCCATAATTACTGTGCCACCTGGTGTTTCATAACAACCGCGTGACTTCATACCTACTAAACGGTTTTCTACAATATCAACACGTCCAACGCCATGAGGTGATGCAATATCGTTTAATTTAACTAAACAGTCATATGGTTTAAGTTCTTCGCCATTTACAGCAACCACTTCGCCTTCAACAACTTTTAAAGTTACTAGTTCTGATTTATCTGGTGCTTGCTCTGGAGAGTTAGTCCAAGTCCATACTTGCTCAGTTGGTTGACACCATGGATCTTCAAGCTCACCACCTTCGTGCGAAATATGCCAAGCGTTAGCATCACGGCTATAAATTTTTGTAGCAGATGCTGAACACGGAATGTCACGCTCTGCTAAGTAATCAAGTAATGATTCTCGACTCGATAAGTCCCACTCACGCCATGGCGCAATTACTTTTAAATCTGGAGCAAGGGCTGCAAAACATGATTCAAAACGAACTTGGTCATTACCTTTACCAGTACAACCATGAGAAAGTGCATCAGCACCTACTTTACGTGCAATTTCAACTTGTGCTTTAGCAATAATAGGACGCGCCATAGACGTACCTAGTAAATAAGTACCTTCGTAAATCGAGCCCGTTTTAAGTGTTGGATAAATGTAATCACTTACCATTTCATCTTTTAAATCAACTACGTAACATTCTGAAGCACCTGAAGCGATTGCTTTAGCTTCTACGCCTTCAAGTTCTTCTGCGCCTTGACCTACATCCGCTACAAACGCAACAACTTCACAACCGTAGTTTTCTTTTAACCATGGCACGATAGCCGATGTATCAAGACCACCTGAATAGGCTAAAACGACTTTTTTAATTGAACTCATAGGTGTTCCTTAACAAAATTTGGATTTAGTAATGTAACTAGCAAAGCATTTTGCGCGTGCATGCGATTCTCTGCTTGTTGAATAATTTTCGATGCTGGACCATCCATTACCTCAGAGGTAATTTCAAATTCACGGTGTGCCGGTTGGCAATGTAATACCGTAGTTGCACCTGTTTGATCTAGCAATGCCTGATTTAATTGATAAGGCATATATTTTTCTTTAACTTGCTCAAGTGGTGTTGTATCACCCATTGATACCCATGTATCTGCATATACAACGTTTGCACCCACAGCCGCTTCAACACGGTCACTTACCATCACTGATGCGCCATTCATTGCCGCTATTTGCTCTGCCTTTTTAAGAATTTGCGAATCAGGCGAGCTGCCTTTTGGCGTTACAGCAACAAAATCAGTGCCAAGCGTTGCCGCTAAAAGCATTAATGAATGAGTTACATTGTTGCCCTCACCTAAGTAAGCCACTTTAAGCTCGCTCACATCGCCGTGAACTTCTTGAAGCGTTAAAAAATCAGCAAGAGCTTGGCATGGGTGGTATAAGTCACACAAACTATTTACTACCGGTACTGATGCGTATTCACCTAATGTAGTTAATGTGCTGTGCTGATTTACGCGTGCAACAATACCATCAGCCCAAGTAGAAATATTAAGTGCGAAATCTTTAATTGATTCACGTGCACCCATAGCGCCATTTTGCTGATCTAAATAAACTGCATGGCCACCAAGACGGTTAATACCTATATCAAACGATAAGCGAGTACGTAAACTTTGTTTTTCAAACAATGTTACGATTGATTTTCCCGCTAATACATTGCTGTATTTTTCTGGTTTTGCTTTTATATCTTGCGCTAACTTTAATAAATTAAGTGCGCCTTCTTGGTCTAACTCTAAACCCGTTAAAAAATTCTCAAACATAATAAACCTATGGTGTAATCTTAGTTCCGACATGCTCGCCTTGTAGCAGAGCAGTTAAATTTTCTGGCTTTTGCCAGCTGGAAATATACACACCGCGTCGTAAATGTTGGGCAGCGTGAAGGCTGGTCTTAACTTTGACCTCCATCCCGCCCACAATTACTCCATTTGTAATTAAAGTATCAATGTGTTTTGTGTCAAGTTGATGTAACGGCTGTTTATTTTCGTCAAGCACTGCTTCAACATCCGTCATAAAAATAAGCTCAGCATTTAAGTTACTAGCAATAGCCCCTGCTGCTTCATCTGCATTTACGTTGTACCAAAGCCCTTGCTCATCAAAGCCTATAGAGCTAACAATGGGTAGGCGACCGATTTTAAGTAAATCATTAACAATAGAATCGTCGTTGCTTTTACATTTACCCACTAAGCAAAGCGCTTTTAGCTTTTGAGTGGCAGTAACACCTGCCTCAAAAAGACTTAAGCCGACAGGCTTGTGCCCAGCACTAATAGCTTGAGTCATTAATTGTTTATTAGCGCAACCTGCGAGTGCTCCGACTATATAAGGCATTTGCTCTGCTGGGCTAATACGTAATCCTTGGTGTTTAGCACTGGCAAAACCCGCTTGTTTTAACCATGTATCAACTAAAGCGCCACCGCCATGTACAATCACAAACTCATCATTTTTTTGCTCATTTAATACATCAAACAACGCTTTTGCTGCATTTTCTGTATTAAGTACTGCACCACCTAGTTTAATTACCCACGTTTTTTTACTCATTTAAAACGCTCCTTTTAAACCAGTGGTATGATCTAAATTCATAGAAATATTAATACACTGCAAAGCTTGTCCAGCAGCGCCTTTTAATAAGTTATCAATAGCAGACATCACAATTAACTGCGTTCCTTGTTGCTGCCAGCCAATATCAACAAATGGCTGCTTAGCTACACCTTTAATTGAAGGTACTTTATCGCCTAATAAGCGAATTAATGGCTCGCTCGAAAGTACTTGATAAGCCGATGCAACGTTTTCCTTGGTAACGCCTGGCTTAAGCTGTACATAAATAGTTTCTAAAATACCGCGCGGAAAATTACCTAGATGCGGTGTAAACAACACTTTGTGGCCAAGGTGTTGTTCAATTTCAGGGCCGTGGCGATGGTTAAACAAACCATAAGGTGCAAGCGACACTTCACAAAAATGTGTTCCTACACTGGCTTTACGCCCTGCGCCTGTAACGCCCGAAACCGCATTAATAATAATACTTTCGCTGCTCAATAAGCCTGCTTGCTTAAGCGGTTTTAGCGCATTAAGCGCTGCTGTTGGGTAACAGCCTGCAACAGCAATTAGCTTTGCATTAGCGATAGCATCATGGTTCCACTCAGCTAGACCGTAAGCCGCTTCATTTAAAAGCTCTGGATGTTGATGTTCAAAACCATAGTAAGTAACGTAGTCGTCATTGCTTGCTAAACGATAGCCACCAGATAAATCAAATACCTTTTTACCCATAGCTAAAAATTGCGGCGCTAGATCAACACTTACTTTGTGATCGGTACATAAGCATACGTAATCAGCATCACTTTGAATGTCATCAAAAGCTGATACGCTAAGAGGAAGTAAAGGGCAGTCTAGTAAGCCAAGGTGCTCCGGGTATAAATCACTTAGCAATTTATTTTTATCTAAGCTACCCTCTGATACATAACAGCCTGTTAAAGTTAAGTTTGGATGCTTAGCAACTAAACTTGCTAACTCTGCGCCGCTGTATCCGCTTGCGCCAATAATCACTACATTCATTTGTTACTCGTTATCTTAAAATTAATTACTACTTATCTATAATGTTCGCTTAAACTAGCTTAGACGCTAATTAAGTCTTTTTTATTAATGAATTTTGATTATCGTCGCATTATTTTCATGGTGTTACTTTTAATATATTTATGCTTAAAAAGTGAATTGATATTCATCATAAATACTTTTATATTGTTATGCAATTAAATTGAATAATAATTTTGGATTTTTTTATGCCTTTGCCTTCGTTTATTTCCATGTACCAACAATTGATTGCAGCCCCTTCTATTAGTGCTATTGAAGACAACCTGTGTATGAGCAATAAAAACGTAATCGAACTCCTAGCCAGTTGGTGCGAAACAATCGGTTTTACGTGTGAAATTATAGAATTAGAAGGAGGTAAAGGGCGCTATAATTTATTAGCAAAACGCGGAGAAGGTGATGGCGGATTAATGCTAGCTGGTCATACCGACACAGTGCCTTTTGATGACAGTCGTTGGAATCATAATCCATTTAAACTTACCGAACTCGATAACAAATTGTATGGGCTAGGAAGTATTGATATGAAAGGCTTTTTTGCTTTTGTATTACAAGCGATTAGTGAACTTGATGAAAAGCAGCAAACTCAGCCTATTTTAATCCTTGCCACCGCTGACGAAGAAACAACGATGGCTGGTGCACAACAAATATGTAAGCACCCGAATTTAAAACCTGCGCGTTGTATAATAGGCGAACCTACTGATATGACGCCAGTATTTATGCACAAAGGCCATATGAGTACAGCAATAAGAGTAGTTGGTCGCTCTGGGCATAGCTCCGATCCCGAACGTGGTCTTAACGCCATTGAAGTAATGCATAAAGTGATTACAAAATTGATGATCTTAAAAGAACATTTAAAGCATAAGTATTCAATAAACCACTTCGAAATCCCTTATCCAACATTAAACTTAGGTAATATTCATGGCGGCGATAACGCGAATAGAATTTGTGGTTGCTGTGAAATGCATATAGATATGCGCCCATTACCAGGTTTAAGTGTACAAGAACTACAAGCATTAGTATTCGATGCAACGAAAGAGATAAATCAGCAATACCCAAATGCGGTGAGCGTTATTGATTTACATGAACCAATACCGGCATTTAGTGGTAGCACCGACAGTGCTTTAGTAAAAATGGCTGAAAAAATAGCGGGGCAAAAAGCGGTCGCAGTAAATTACTGCACTGAAGCGCCGTTTATCCAGCAACTCGGTTGTGAAACGATTGTAATGGGCCCAGGCTCAATTAACCAAGCACACCAGCCTGATGAATTTTTAGCGATGGAAAAAATAAAACCATCACAACAAATAATCACTGATCTTATAAAAGCAAATTGCTTTAGCTAATAAGATTACAATAAAGGCGCCAATTGGCTGTCTCTTATACACAAATCCCTGCTAAGAAATTAGCGGGGATTTTTTTGAACTAAATCTCAATGTCATGATCAGATCTTCAAATCTTGTTTGAGGGCACATTATGATTAACGAACATAC
>NZ_JADYXA010000042.1:0-30087 GCF_015864495.1 Pseudoalteromonas sp. SWYJZ98
TTGCTATGTGAAAGTAGGACATTACCAGGCTTCAAATTGTAGAGAGCCCGACTAGAAATAGTCGGGCTTTTTTACGTCTGAAGAAAAGTGAAATACGCGCAATTAATAGGCACTCACATCAATACCCATCACCTACCACGTAGGTCGGGCGAGCGTAGCGACTCCCGACACAAAGAGAGTGTAGCATTTCACTGTGGCTCTCCACCGCCGTGGGCACTACGACATCCTACTGCGTAGCGTACAGACCTCAAATTGTAGAGAACCTGACTAGAAATAGTCGGGCTTTTTTACGTCTGCAGAAAAGTGAAATGTGCGTAGTTAACACACACTCACAGCAACATCCATCAGGTAGGTCGGGCGAGCGCAGCGACTCCCGACGTTAAAATCACATCTAGGAGTGTGCAATTAATATTTATAAAAGTAGGATTGTTAATGAGTACAGAGATATTTAGTCGTTAATCATTACTTAAAATTTTATCTAGCTGTCCCGCTCTCATTTTTATATAGATACTTCTAATAAAGTACTTAAGAAAACTGTACTATTACAGGTGTTTTAAAATAACTATAACGAGAAACATATGAAATTATTAACTGCTGTAACTTTATTACTTGCTTCATCGACAGCCTTTGCACGCCCTGCACCGTTAGTGTCTATTCCTACTCATGATGCCTTTTTTAATAGTATTGCAGCGCATTGCGGTAAAGCTTTTGAAGGTGAAGTAGCGGTAGATAACGCGAAAGGCCCAAGCTCATTTACAGATAAAAAACTGGTTATGCATGTACGCAAATGTAGTGAGACTGAGTTACAAGTACCGTTTCATGTAGGAGACGATGCATCACGTACGTGGATCATAACTAAAACGGGTAGTGGCTTGAGTTTAAAGCACGATCATCGTCATAAAGATGGAACAGACGACGCATCAACTATGTATGGTGGTCATACGCTTGATGCAGGGTTCGCGCAGATACAGTCGTTTCCAGCAGACCAATACTCTAAAGAGTTATTTGTAAAACAAGGTCTTGCGCAGTCTGTAGGTAATACATGGCAAATGTATATTTACCCAGAAGTATTTACTTATCGATTAATTCGCCAAGGACGTGAGTTTAAGGTGGATTTTGATTTAACTAAACCGATTACTCCACCATCAGCACCTTGGGGTTATAAAGACTAAGGTTACTTACCCTTACTTGTATTTTCTTTAGTTTCGCATTGGAGTAAAACACTTAAATCTGGTTGGTAAGCGCGTGGTTTTGTTGGAAAGCGTTCGTACTCTTGCACGCCTTCAAGTACTTTCAACATAAAGGTATTGCCTCGGCATAGACGGTCAGCATGACGTAACAAAAATACACTTTGATTGGTAAAGTGTTTGTAATCGTCTGACTGGATTTCTATTTTATAGTTGTCTTCGCCAATTTGTGTTTGGTAGTAATGTACTTTGTTATCAAAGTCGTAGAGCTTCTCGGTTTCGGCTTTTTCAGCAAGTGCAGTATTTGCACTCGAAAGGGCCACCAGCGTAGCGCCTATAAATAAGCGTGGTGTGTTTATTCCTTTCATAAAATGTATCCTTTAATTTGCGAACTTTATACCCATTAATAAGAGTAATAAGGTCGATTTCTTTACGTATTAGTCTAACACCCAAAAAGGGAAAGTGTGATGTTCAAACAAATAAAACAACTTTTTGCTGTATTCGATGAACAGCAGCCAAGTATGCAAGAGCACGATTTAAAAACAGCGGTTGCTGCATTATTAATTGAAGTTATGCGCGCAGATACCAAGCTTGAACATGATGAACAACGAACCCTGACTGTAACCTTAAAAAAGTACTTTAATTTAACAGACACTGAGGTTAATGAGCTTACTAATAATGCGGCAAGTAGCTTAGATGATTCGATAGATTACTTTCAGTTTTCAAAGCAGATTAATGAGCATTGTAGCGCGGCGCAGCGAATAGAAATAATAGAGTTATTATGGCGCTTAGCGTATGCCGATGGAGAAATAGATCCCCAAGAAGACTACGTTATACGTAAAGTAGCAGGGCTTTTATATGTAACGCATACCGACTTTATCGCCGCCAAAATAGCAGCGACAAAGTAAGTAGGCGTGCGTGCAAGTTATTTTAACTTACTTGCAACGCTTACTAACTGATGAGCGAGGGCTGATACTTTTTCAGCCGTTACAGGTTCATTTATTTGCCCATTTTCATTAAACAATGTGTGCACAGCGGGTACTGCAAGTTGATCGGCAAGTACTAACGATCCAATGCCGCTTAATATATCACGCACATGATTTAAACCGCGTAAGCCGCCAAGCCCACCAGGCGATGCTGCAAACAAAGCAACCACTTTATTACGAAAAGCAGGAACAGCACCTTGTTCTGTGCGCGATGCCCAATCAATCGCATTTTTTAGTGCTGCGGTAATAGAGCCGTTGTACTCTGGGCTTGCTAGTAAAATACCGTCGGCTGTACGTAGCTTATCTTTTAAAAGCTGTACATCGCTTGGTGTACCTTGCGCTTCAATATCTTCGTTAAATAGTGGGATGTTTAATTCGTTTAGTTTTATTACTTCTACTTCAGCACCTGTTTGTAGAGCAAAGCGTGCTGCCTCATTAATAATTTTTTGATTAAAGCTTTCTTGGCGAAGGCTTCCTGCTAGGGCGATAATTTTTGGTGCTGACATGGTAGTGGCCTTTTAATGTTTTAAGTTACATGACTAATGTAGCAAAATTTCACTTGTAGAAAACCCTAATAAACGCAACACTTGTGTGCGTATATGCACATAAGTAAAAGGTAGGCAGCATGGCGATAAAATTTGAAGATTGGCAAGACGTTAAAGTTGCGTTTGAAGTGGCACGGTTAGGCACGCTAACAGCAGCGGCCGAGGAGCTTAATGTGCACCACAGCACAGTGCTTAGGCGAATTAATAATCTTGAAAAAAACTTAAATGCACGGCTTTTTCATCGCCATGCTCGTGGCTACAAGGTTACTGAAATTGGCACCAAGTTATTTGCAACAGCACAAACAATCCATAGCTCCTTAGAGCAGTTACATAACGATATAGTAGCGGCCGATAGCACCCTTAGAGGTAGTTTGTTGCTAACGACGGTAAGTGGCTTCATGGATGTCCTTGGTGATGTATGTGAGCAATTTCAGGCGCTACATCCACAAGTGCAGCTTGAGGTTATTTTAGAACAAAAAAGGCTAAGGCTCGATCACGGACAAGCACATATTGCAGTGCGTGCAGGCCCAAGACCTGATGAAGGCGATTATATTGCTCAGCATTTGGCGCAGCTTTCATCGGGTTTATACGCTAATAAACGTTACATTAATAAATACGGTATGCCTAAATTATTAAGTGATTTACAACAACATAACTTTGTATCGGGCGTGGCAGGTTTTAATGCCCGCGTGCCTTATTTTGCATGGGCTGATGAGCACATTCCTGCATCGCAAATAAAGCTGCGAGTATCTGAAACTGCAGAAGCGACTCGTGCAATCATTAAAGGGCTAGGCATTGGCGGATTACAACATGACGTAGCGGCGCAATATCCTGATTTAGTGCCTATATTGCACAGTGAGTTAAGCTGGCCTACCGATGTATGGTTAGTCACGCATCACTTAGTGCATCGTACTGCTAAAGTACAAGCTTTTGCAGGGTTGTTAAAAATACACTTTAGTAAGTTAGCTGCTAATCAATAGTTTTAGCAGCGTTTTAGCTGTATTTTAAATGATTATAGTGTTTTTTTTACTTCTATCCCTAGGCGTTTAGCCAAGCGTACTAAGTTTGCTCTATCTAATTCAAGCACTCTTGCTGCTGCTGACCAGTTGTAGTTATGCTTCTTTAGTTGCTCGGTAATTACGTTGTATTGCAACGATTCTACAGCTTGCTTTAAAGGTTGGTTGATTAAGGTGTTGGTTGTACTTTGGCTTGCTACTAGAGAGTTTTGCGGCGCACTCGGTGTTAAGTCACAGTGCTCGCTTGTAATGGTTATTATTGGATTTTGCCATTGGCTTTGTTTTGCTTTAAGGGCGCTGCGGCTAATGACGTGTTCAAGCTCGCGCACGTTACCTGGCCAGTTGTACTGATTAAGCAATACTTGCGCTTCAGGGCTTAGTTTTAATTGTTTTATCCCTAATTTACGGGCTGTTTGCTCGATAAAATAACCAGCTAAGAGTGTTATGTCGTGCTCGCGTTCACTAAGTGGTGGCACAGTAATAGGGTAGACACTGAGGCGATGGTATAAATCGGCTCTAAAGCGACCTTGAGCTACTTCTTCTTTTAAATTTCTGTTGGTTGCAGCAACGACGCGTACATCTACGTACTTTGGCGTGTCTTCTCCTACCGTTTGTATTTCGCCACTTTGTAGCACTCGTAATAGTTTACTTTGCATGGGCAGGGGCAGTTCGCCTATTTCATCTAAAAATAACGTGCCGCCATCAGCTAATTGAAATTTACCTTGGCGCGAATTTTGTGCGCCTGTAAAAGCCCCTTTCGCATGACCAAAAAATTCACTTTCAGCGAGGTTTTCGGGAAGCGATGCACAATTTAAGTGAATAAGCGGTTGATCTTTTCGAGCTGAATTTAAGTGAATATTACGCGCAACAAGTTCTTTTCCTACCCCTGTTTCACCTAATATCAGCACGCTAAAGTTAGATGCTGCAACGAGTTTAATTTCGTTTTTAAGTGTTTGCATTAGCGGACTTTGACCAATAATTTCACCGCCGTCCCGTGTTAACGCTTCACGATTTAGTTCTTGTACTAATGCACTTGAGTGCTGTGCATGCTGTTTGTAATGGGCAAGCTCTAAAGCTGTTTTAAAGTGCGCACTACACAGCGTTTGTAGGGTATTGAGTGTATCAGCGCTTATGCTGTTAAATGCATTGGCGTTAAGGCTATCAAACGTAAGTACGCCAAGTAGCGCGTTTTTATCATAAAGAGGTAAACCTAAACATGCATGTACCGGTATGTCGCCGGTTTTAGCTAATAGCAATCCGTCGTATGGATCGGGTAGTGGGCAGTCGTGCGCAAATTGAAGCGCGAGTGTGCTTTTGCAAATAGCTTCTAGGCGAGGGTGTTCTACTATTTTAAATCGTCTGCCTAAACTGTCGGGCATTAATCCTTTAATTGCCAGTGGTTTTAATTGTTCGCCCTGAAGCACTAATAACGCACTTGCATCACTTGGAATAACCCGCTCAACCGTTGCTAGTAATTGATCAAAGCTATGCTCGTGTAGTGTACTTTGAGCAAGCTCTAGAGCAACTTGTGTAAGGTTGAATTGCTGGTTCACGTCAAAATGACCTATTTGTGTTTTTATGAGTTAATTTATAGTAGGTCATAAAGACTCACACTGTAAAGTGATTTAATTTAACTTGTTGAATTTAATTAATTAAACTTGTTGGCACAGTATGTGTAATAGCTAAGTAACGTAGTTAGTTACAGAGATCGCCATGAACACACTAATGCTGAATAATTTAAATAATCAAACACAGTTTAGTTCACTGCATGAGGCACTAGCGTGCGCTGAATACTTTTTTGCTCAGTATGGTGTAGGGCAGGAAATAAAATAATGCGCCCTATAAACTTAACTGAGCCAATGCCAGCACGCGTTGCTATTCATCAAGTATCTCAATGGCCGTTATGGATGCTAGCTTTTAGGCCTTTCTTTTTAGGCGGTGGCTTATTGGCATTTTTGTCAGTGGGGTATTGGCTACTTATTTTAACAGGCCATGCAAGTTGGCACTTATCGATACCTGCGACATTATGGCACGCGCACGAAATGCTGTTTGGCTTTGCAGGAGTTGTAGCTGTTGGCTTTTTACTTACCGCAGCACAAACGTGGACAGGCGTGCCGAGCATAAGTGGCAAAGCTCTTATGTGGCTTACGTTTATATGGCTTGCAGCGCGCTTAGCATTTTTTCTAGTACTGCCAGATATTGCTCATTTTAATTTATATGCTGCACTTACATTACAAGTTATTTGGTGGTTAGGCGCCATAACCGCGTTGGCTAATATGTTATTAAAAGCCAATAGCAAGAGTAACTATCCGTTTTTAGCTATTTTAGCTGTGCTTTGTGGACTCAATGTATTGTATTTAATACTTGTTTTACAACAAAACATGCAGCTTGCACTTGGTGTGGTTGATACCGCAGTACTGGTAATTACTTTACTAGTTGGCATTGTTGCGGGCCGCGTTTTACCATTTTTTACCGCTAAAGGTCTAGGTTTAGCCGCACAAGTTCGCACTCCTAAAATAGATAAAGCGGTGATGTATTTATCTATTTTGGCGATCACTTTGTTTTTCATCAACAAGTTGTTTTTGAACACGATTAATCCTGCGTTAGTTGTTGCAACTGTTGCTGCGCTTCACCTGCTTAGGGCTGGTTGTTGGTGGGATAGCAAGGTATTGAGAGTGCCGTTGTTATGGTCTTTACATTTTTCCTACTTAGCGTTAGGCGTAGGGTTAATGATGGTTGCATTTAGCTTTTATAGCAGTGCAATACAATTTAAAGATGCGCTGCACTTAATCACTATTGGCACAATAGGTATGATGATTTTAGCAATGATGACGCGTGTATCACATGGTCATACAGGGCGTACACTCGCTATTCCTCATTACATGGCTGTTGCTTTTGCGTTTTTGCTTGTGGCCGCTATTACTCGTTCATTACTCCCTTTTATTATTGGGCCTCACCTTGCTTGGCAAATAAGTGCTTTGCTGTGGTTAGTGGCTTTTTCATTATTTTTAATTCACTGCACACCTATATTAACGCGGCGTCGTGTTGATGGGCGTCGTGGTTAGTTCATCCATAGGAAACACATATGTTATCTGATAAAACCATTGAGATTGTAAAAAGCACAGTTCCGTTATTAGCGCAGGCGGGTACGGTTGTTACCGATCATTTTTATAAGCGTTTATTTAGCCATAATCCTGAGCTTAAAAATATTTTTAATATGGCGAATCAAGATACAGGTCGTCAGCAATTTGCACTTTTTAATGCATTGGCTGCGTATGCACAAAATATTGATAATTTAGCCGTATTAAAAGAAGCGCTAACACGTATTAATCATAAGCATACAAGCTTGAATATTTTACCTGAGCATTACCCTATTGTAGGTGCACACTTAATTGGTACGCTTAAAGAGCTTCTTCCTGAGCAATTTACTCCCGATGTTGAATACGCTTGGCGCGAAGCTTACGGCGTACTTGCTGATATTTGTATAACCGAAGAAGCTGCTTTGTATGAGCACAGTAAAAATAAACACGGTGGTTGGGCGGGAACTCGCCAATTTGAAATAACCAACAAACAGGCCGAATCAGAACTAGTAACGAGTTTTACACTTACGCCAGTTGATGGCGAAGCTGTTATTACACATAAACCAGGGCAGTATTTAGGTATTAAAGTTAAGCCAGAGGGCGCTGAATATGAAGAAATTCGCCAGTATTCTATTTCACAAAAAAGTAACGCTAAAAACTACCGTATTAGTGTTAAAAAAGAGCTACAGCCAAAGCCTGGCATGGTGTCTAATTATTTACACTCATTAGAGCAAGGCACTATTGTTGAGTTATACCCGCCAGCAGGAGACTTCTTTTTACGCAATAACACAAGTCCAGTGGTTCTCATTTCAGCAGGTGTTGGGCAAACGCCAATGCTGGCTATGCTTGAAACGTTATTAAGTGACAATTCTAATCAAGAGATTATGTATTTACATGCTTGCGAAAATACTCAGCAACATTCGTTTTCAAAATATTTATATGATCTAACAGCGCAGAATAACCACTTGAAAACAATAACGTGGTTTAACCAAGCGACAGAGGGCGCTGACTTTACTGGGTTAATGAACCTAAATGCAGTACAAGCACAGCTACCATTGAGTAATGGCGACTTTTACTTATGTGGTCCTGCCGGTTTTATGGCATTTATAAAAAAGCAGTTACTTGAACTAGGTGTTAAAAACGAGCAGATTCATTATGAAGTGTTTGGTCCGCATGAAGACTTGTAATAACGCTTTAAAATAGAAAAAGGCGTACAGCGATGTGCTGCGCGCCTTTTTATAAACGCTAATAAAGTGCCTTATAATTCTTTACAGGTCACACCTTTAAGTACTGTAGTAAGCTCTTTTTTAGGATAGTAAAGCTCGCATTGGTTATTACGTAGTTGCAAAATAAACTTCTCAGATTTTATATTATGCGCGCCCATAATTACTCTGCCATCAGACCCTTTACTCATTGCATGATCAATTAGCAGTTCGCTACGTTTAGTAAATACCGAATCGGAAAGTGTTACTAATGCGCCTCCCTTAGCTTGTTGAATTGCCTGTTGTAGTGTTGCAATAACGCTGGGATTAACGCTCGTTAATATAGCGGGTTTAGCGGGCTCACTATTTACACTTTGGCATCCTCCCAAAGCGAATAAGGTAGCTAATGGGAGTAATAATTTAGCCATTACCTTTCCTCACTCAGTGTTGGCCAAGTTAAGTCCATATTACGCTGGGTAAATTGCTCAGGCATATTTAAAGGAATGAGAGATTCACGAGAGCTTGAAAAATTAGCTGGCTCTGCTTTTGCAGCAGCCGTTCTAATTGGACAACTGCCATTTTCAACATGAAACAATGCGGTGGCTAAAACGGCCTCGTCACTGTCGCCTAACTGATGATCAAAGTCGTCTTCAATTTCACAACCTTGAACATCAGCATCAAATTGTGGCGTAGGGGTTGGTGTAAAACCCGCAGCGTATTCGCCAAATCCTTTGCTATTTACCCCACTAAACTGAATAGTATAATAGGTTGTTGCGCAGTTATGGGTTGGGGTAAAGCCATAGGGCTTACCGCAGGTCGTGTCACCAATTAAAATAACTTCTGCGTCTATACCCTTTAAACCATTAATAAAAGCTTCTGATGCCGAACAGGTGCCTGATGTGCTTAATACATAAACCTTTGATAGGTTTAAATCAGGTAGGTTTTCACCTGTGCTAAAAAAAGTAGAGTAATCTATTTCTTCATCAATAAATGGAAAAGGCGAATCAACGGGTTGTTTATCGTTTTGTTGGGTTTGATAATAAAAGCGGTTATTAACGTTGGCATTACCGGCAACCATATAAGCCAATTGAGCTGATAGCGCCAATAAGCCGCCGCCGTTATATCTAAAGTCGATTACAAGCTCATCAATACCATCGGTTTTAAACTTATTTACCGCGTCAATAAGCCCTTCTTGGGCAATGCTTATATGGCTATTAAATTGCATGTAACCCACGCTTGAACCATTTGCGGTTGTAATCGTTTTAACATTTTGAACTGGTGTTTGCTCAATATTACCAGCGGTTACATTAAATGTTTTTTCGGCGCCATCGTTACTGCGTACAACAATAGTATGTGAATCGCCGTTAGTTGGGCTAAATAAACCTTCGTTAAGCGTATCTACACCCGACTCTGTATTAGTATTAATGCTAACACCGTCAACTGAAAGTACAGTATCACCACGTTGAAAGCCTATTTGGCTTGCGGGCGAGTCATCTTCAAGATAAGCGACGCGTAAAATACGGTCGGCTGTATCGCCAATAAACGCCCAATTTATACCGTAACCAGAAGTAACGCCCGATTGCGCTTCTTGAAAGTAATCTTCAGTAGGTTCTGAAAAATGAAAGTTATCTTTTTTTGCCCCTGAGTCGGTAAGCTGCTCTGTTTTTAATTGAGCGAAGTAATCGGCTACTGTGCCAAAGCTTTCAGGATCGTTATCGGCAATCTCATCATACCAAAGGTAGGTTTCGTCGCTCCAAGAGCGAAGCCAGAGTTTTTCGTAAAGGGCAGAACCTGCTTGATCTGGGTAAGGCTCGTTGTTATTAAAGGGATCGTTACCCGTACGCGGGGTTTCGCAAAAGTTTTTTAAATCGTTAGAGGGTTCAAATACACCCGCAGTCCATGTTGGACTGCTACTAACAGGTGTTGTGACGATAGGCGTAGTAATTACAGGAGCAGAGTCGATGCCGCTACCGCCGCCACAACCCGTTAAAGCAAAGCCCGAAAGTGCTGCAAAAATGGCTAGCGAGGTTTTATTATTTTTAAACATAGTTAAGGACTTTCTGTAAATAAGTTGTTTAAAATATTACAACACTCGCTCATTTATTCAACATTTATAGCTTTGATTTATGTAAATGAGTGTTAAAGCTTAGAGCTTGCTCGCACTACTTGTATCTGCGAATGCTTGCTTTTGCCATGCATTAAATAACTTTTGCTGTTTATCAGAGACTTTTAAACCGTATGTTTTTTGCATGTAAGCGTAAGTGTCGGCTATACGTTTACGTGCATAGACAGGCGGTTCAACTACACGTTGCTTAAAGTTTACTTTTACTTCGCAGCGACCATACTGTGTGGCGTTTTCGCTAAGCATGCCAAAACGATAATTAGAGCGATCGGCATTAATTTCGCCAATAGCTGGCGCTAAGTTATTTATATCAGCTTCCATTTTTCTAAATTTAGCACTTACTTTACGGCAGTTTTTACGTCCGCCATCTTGCCAACATTGTAGCTGATGACCAAATTCCCACGCCGGAACAATATGTTCCCACTCAATGCGTAGTGCTCGCACATTTACTTTGCCTGAGCGGGTAAGTGTATTTCGAGGAATGTAACCACAGTTAGAAGGATCAGGAATGAGTTTTTTGCCTTCTTTTTTAATATCACAACCGCAGTAAATACTTTTGGCGTTGTCAGGGAGGGTTTTAATTAAATGTCTTTTAGCCGTTGAAAAACGGGTAAATTGTTCGGCAGATACCGAAAAACACACACAACAAGCCAGTAAGGCCAGAATAAATCGAGTCATATCCATCACAAATGTGAACTACAGGAACAGGCAGTTTAAAGCCTTGAAGATAAAAGATAAAGTTAACTTAAGGCCTGCACTTATATTACTAAAAAGTGTCCGATTAATTTTTTATTCAAAGTTATTTTCACTATTCATTTATTTCTTACTATTTATCGTATTTTAATCACACAAGATTATACGTTAAGGAGTATGCTTAAAGCTTACTCAATATGGGGATTTGGATTGCAAATGAAATTTGTTGATTATTATGCAGTGCTCGGAATATCGCCTGATGCAGACGATAAAGCAGTTAAAGTAGCTTATAAAAAATTAGCCAGAAAATATCACCCAGATGTAAGCAAAGAGCCTCAAGCAGAAGATAAGTTTAAAGAAATAGCAGAAGCTTACGAAGTCATTCATAACAAAGAAGAACGCACTAAATACGACGAGTTACGTCGTCATCAACAAAATCGTGCTCGTCAACAGCAAGGTAATTATGGTGGTAACAATGCCTCATCGCAAAGTAATTATCAGCAAAGCGATCCTCAAACCGATCAAGAGTTTTCTGATTTTGTTAATTCAATGTTTGGCGGCGCCGGTGGATTCAATCGTTCCGGGCAGAGCAGAAGTAACGCCGCTCGCGCGCAAAAAGGACAAGATGTGGAAATAGAGTTCCCGATTTTTCTTGAAGAGACTTTAGTTGATACCGTTAAGCCTGTTGAGTTTATGTTACCGCAGCGAGATAGTAGTGGTCGTGTCTCTGAAATTAAAAAATCACTTAAAGTGAAAATTCCCGCAGGTTCAGTAAATGGCGAACGAATTCGACTAAAAGGGCAAGGCGGATTAGGGTCAGCGAACGGGCAAAATGGCGATTTGTACTTACAAATTAGTTTAGTGCCCCACCTATTATTTGATGTTGAAGGTCATAACCTAAATATAGTCGTCCCTCTTGCACCATGGGAAGCGGCTCTTGGTACAAAAATAAATTTACCTACGTTGGCAGGCAAAATCCAATTAACTATTCCATCTAATAGTCAGTCTGGTCAACGCTTGCGTATTAAAGGTAAGGGATTAATGAGTAAAAAAGCCAAAGGTGATTTATTTGCTGTGCTTAAAATTGTTAATCCAACATCTGTTGATGATACCAGTAAAAAACTTTGGGAAGAATTAGCCGAAAAAGCTCACTTTGATCCCCGTAATAACTGGAGCAAGCCATAATGCAAATTATCGTGACACAAAAAGATGATTTACTTACTAGCAAAGAGCTATGTTTGAGTAGTGATATTAGCGAAGCAATTTTATATGAGCTAGTTGAGCACAATATTGCGGTTCCAATTGAGGGGGAGCACGTTACGCAATGGCAATTTACGGTATCTGCAGTGACCCTAGTTAAAAAAGCAGCCCGTATTCAACAGGACTTTTCGTTAGATTGGTCTGCAATAGCTTTAGTTCTACAATTGCTGGATGAGCGTGATGAGTTAATTTCCGAAAACGAAATGTTAAAGCGACATTTGAGTCGATTTAAACACTTGGAATAAAATCTGCCCTTAGGTACTTCCTAGGGCGATTTACTCTTTGATGAGCATGCGCTAGCTCTCAAAAACCAATATGCCTACTTTGATTTATTCTTACTTTTGATTCGGATAAATCGTTTTAGTCGTATATTTTGCATAAGTAGTAATATTCCACTTAGACAAAAGAGTACGCTGGTTGCTGCAAAACTAATAAGCAGTGGATTATTCAAATCCTCTCGTTCATCGTAATCCATAATGTGTAACATCCAAAAAAAGTCAAATATTCGCCATAGTGTGCTGCGAACGGTAATAACTTTGCCGTTATTTTCTGACAAGTACAGTGTTGTGTTAAATGTGTCGTCAAATTGGACCTGCCAAACATTGGTTTTATATCCTACTTCTCGCATACCTAGCTTTAGTAGTACAGCGCTTGTTACTTGAGCGTCAATAAGTAAGTGTGCTTTAGCATTTGCGGTAATTTGTATTTTAGTTGGCGGTTCAAATGGTCGGCCTGTTATGCCATTGAAGCTTTGCTGCTCGTTATTACTAAAGACAGTAATAAGTGGTGTAGTTAAGAAGTTCTCAAAAATTATTTGTGTTGGATTAACCACCTGAGAGGCAATATCGTCAAGGGAGGCAACATAATCAGCCTGCGTAAATGGGTTATTAAGAGTACGTGTTGCAAGATGCTCCCCATGAACTTTATCAAGAGGGATTGCACTCATAATTAAACCACCTAGTAACCATGCTAAAATTTGTAGTGCTAATAAATAACCTAACCATTTATGTAACTTGCGAGCATGTTTAAATATTTTTTTATTCATGTTTTAGTCTTATTATTTTTAGAGGCTAGTTTATTACATTAATAGGATAAGTTACTGCGACATTTTGTCGCAGTTTAAACTATAGCTTACTGTAATCATTTAAAAATAAAAAAGATTACACTTAAATTCCTAACATGACTTATCTGTTTAATTGAGCTGAATATTTGATATCCAGCTAGCTTTAAATGCTAAAAAATACTTAAAAGCTGCGAAATATCCATATAAAGTGGTTAATAGAGCATAGTTGATTTGGTATAACGGTAAAACTGCGTTAAAGTTTGCAATGAAATTATTAGAGGATAAATACGAAACGATGTCGGAAATTCAATTTTTAAATGTAGATCTTGAGCTTGAATCAAAGCAAGATATTAGTTTGCTAGTGGCGGACTTGAAAAAAGTCGCGACGATTTTACATTATGACAAAGACGAATACCGTCAACTAGCGCGTATTGAAGCTACAGGTGAGGTGAGCACACCTGATAAAGCCATAAACCATATATGTGAGCTTATTGAATCGTGTTCGCGTAACGCGCTAAAGCAATGGTTAAGCTGTTCACGTAGAACGTTTGATATTGGTTTTGAATCAGGGACTTCTCCTAAGTGCTTTAATCAAGCCTTAGATGCAGATACATTATTGCGTATATCTGCGATTGGTGCGGGTATGGAAATTACCATTTACCCAATCGAAAAGTAACTATCTTCGCTCTACGACTGCTGCGGTCATTTTTGATACGCAGCACAGCTCATTGCGGCTATTTGTAATTTTTATTTCCCATACTGAACTACGTTTGCCAATATGAAACGCTCTTGCCGTTGCTGTTAAAGTGCCGTTGCGAGATGCTTTTAAATGACTTGCGCTAATTTCCTGCCCTACACAGTAAAATTTAGTAAAATCGACAACAAAGTTAGCGGCATAGCTGGCAACTGTTTCGGCAAGTACAACGTTAGCTCCGCCGTGAACCATCCCCATTGGGTTATGATGCTCAGGAATTGCCGGCATTGTGGCAACCAAATAATCATCGCCAATTTCTGTGACTTCTATCCCCATAGTTTTCATTAATGTTCCTTGGCCATTAATGCCTTGTTCTAACTGCTTGCACAGCTCTAAGGTGATGGGCTGGTACCAAATACTCATAATGTCTCCTTTGCATTTTTAATCATTTATAAACTTAGCTTTAGTTATATCCCTAAAATGTACACAAGTGAAATTACTTTAGCTATTTTAAGGCTTAATTTAAATTTGCGATTTTTATTTAACTGTATATACTCACAGTTAAATATACTGTATGGAAAACCAGTTGTATGCGACCATTAACGAACCGCCAAGCTCAAATACTCGAACTAATTAAAGTTTTTATTAAAGACACTGGTATGCCTCCTACACGTGCTGAAATAGCGCAAACATTAGGTTTTAAAAGTGCCAATGCTGCTGAAGAACATTTAAAAGCACTTGCTAAAAAAGGCGCAATTAAAATGAAACCAGGTGCAAGCCGTGGTATTCAATTAATTGAAGAAGAAGAGCCAGAACAATTAGGTTTACCGCTTATAGGGCGTGTTGCTGCTGGTTCACCTATTTTGGCGCAAGAGCACGTTGAAAGTCACTGCAAAATCGATCCATTAATGTTTAAACCGGCTGCAGATTTTTTACTACGCGTTAACGGTATGAGCATGAAAGATATTGGTATTATGGATGGTGATTTACTTGCTGTACATCGTACTCAAACCGCTGAAAACGGACAAGTTGTTGTTGCCCGCCTAGACGAAGACGTAACTGTAAAACGTCTTGAGAAAGCGGGTCGTAAAGTATTACTTCATGCTGAAAACGACGATTTTGACTCTATTGAAGTAGATCTTGAGAATGAGTCTTTTAATATTGAAGGCTTAGCCGTTGGCGTTATAAGAAACGCTGATTGGATGTGACTTTAAAAATAGCTTTTAAACAAGCAGTTTTATAAATGCGTACTAACTAGTACGCATTTTTGTTTTAAAATTTGTACTAAAAATAGGGCGTAAACAGCCCACTGACTATTTAAGCTGTAAACTTTTTTGCACTTATATTTTCCCCCTCCGAATGCGTTAAACCCCTTTGTTTTGCTCATATTTTGAACTTTCTGTTGCCCAGTTGATTACCGATTTTTTATTAATTATTCAATATCACCTGATTGTTTTTTATACTAAAACTTGCTTGTTGTTCGTTTTTTAGCTAATTGTTAATGCGCTGAGCTAATAATAACTCACAGCTTTTTAGTTTTGAGAACACACAATATACATAAACTCGTTGTTGGCGCAGCAAAACCAATCAATATTAAATAAGATTGGCTAAAAAAATAAAAATAACGAATTGGCGTTTAAGCCGTATGCCTCTTCGCTTTGCATTCGCAATAGCATCAAAGGAGCCGTCACATGGGTAAACTGACCTCTACCTTGTGGCTTATATTATGTGTTTTTTCGCACCCAGTTTTGGCTAACAGCCAATACAATATGCGCAAAGGCGTAACCGATATAAGCAATAATGTATATCAGCTGCACATGACCATATTTATAATATGTTGTGTGATTGGGGTGATAGTGTTCGCAATTATGTTTTGGGCACTTATTCATCACCGTAAATCTAAAGGGGCTGTACCTGCCCAATTTCACGAAAGCACTAAAGTAGAAATACTTTGGACTGCAATTCCGTTTGTTATTTTAATTGCTATGGCAGTACCAGCCACTAAAACCCTAATTGCAATGGAAGATGCCAGCAAAGCTGATCTCACTATTAAAATTACGGGTTCGCAATGGAAATGGCATTATGAATATATGGGTGAAGATGTAGAGTTCTACTCTATTTTATCTACCCCGCAAGATGAAATCGCGAATCTTGCAGATAAAAATCCTAACTACTTACTTGAGGTTGATAAGCCTCTTGTACTGCCAATAAATCAAAAAGTACGATTTTTAATGACTTCTGACGATGTTATTCACTCTTGGTGGGTACCTGATTTTGCAGTTAAAAAAGATGCTAACCCCGGCTTTATAAACGAAACATGGACGAACATAAACGAAGAAGGTACTTACCGAGGCCAATGTGCTGAGTTGTGTGGTAAAGACCATGGCTTTATGCCCGTTGTGGTGGTCGCTAAATCTGAGGCTGATTTTAAAACATGGCTTGCAGATGAAAAGCAGGCTAAACAAAAAGCAGCATTAGCAGATGCCGCATTACTTGATAAAACCCTCCCAAAAGAAGAATTAATGACTTTAGGCGAACAAGTATATATGGCTAATTGTGCTGCATGTCATCAACCTACTGGCATGGGGTTACCGGGCGTATTTCCTGCACTTAAAGGCAGCCCGATAGTGCTTGGCGATATAAAAGATCACATTGATGTAGTTATCCATGGACGACCCGGTACGGCAATGCAAGCTTTTGCCAAGCAGTTATCTATAAAGCAATTAGCTGCGGTTATTACTTATAAACGTAATGCGTGGGGTAATGATACGGGTGATGTTATTCAACCGAGTCAAATACAGACAGCACTTGATGCCAAAGTGGAGGCGAACTAATGAGTAGCATAGTAGAACAACCTAACGCCAATGAAGCTCATCATGCTCATCACCCAGCTAAAGGTTTTAAACGCTGGCTTTACACAACTAATCATAAAGATATAGGTAGTTTATATTTAATTTTTTCGCTGACCATGTTCTTAATTGGTGGCGCAATGGCCATGGTGATCAGGGCTGAATTATTTCAACCAGGTTTACAGTTGGTCGACCCTCACTTTTTTAATCAAATGACCACAGTGCATGGTTTAATTATGGTGTTTGGTGCGGTTATGCCCGCCTTTACAGGCCTTGCTAACTGGATGATACCACTTATGATTGGCGCGCCAGATATGGCATTGCCAAGAATGAATAACTGGAGCTTTTGGATTTTACCGTTTGCGTTTTTAATCCTATTGGCATCGTTATTTATGCCTGGTGGGGGTCCTGCATTTGGTTGGACTTTTTATGCACCACTGTCCACAACATACAGTAATGATAATACTGCATTGTTTGTATTTGCCGTACATATTATGGGAATTAGCTCAATAATGGGCGCAATCAATGTGATTGTAACCATAGTGAACTTACGTGCCCCCGGCATGACATGGATGAAGTTGCCCTTATTTGTATGGACGTGGTTCATTACTGCCTTTTTATTAATAGCGGTAATGCCAGTGCTTGCAGGGGCTGTCACTATGGTACTTACCGATAAGTATTTTGCGACCAGCTTTTTTGATGCCGCAGGCGGTGGCGACCCGGTGATGTTCCAACACATTTTTTGGTTTTTTGGTCATCCCGAAGTATACATAATGATTCTTCCTGCCTTTGGCATTATATCTACAATAGTACCTACCTTTTCTCGTAAAAAACTTTTTGGCTATGCCTCAATGGTATACGCCACATCCTCCATAGCACTATTGAGCTTTATTGTATGGGCTCATCATATGTTTACTACTGGGATGCCGGTAGCTGGCGAGTTGTTTTTTATGTACGCGACCATGCTTATATCGGTACCTACAGGAGTAAAAGTATTTAATTGGGTTGCCACAATGTGGAAAGGCTCAATAACTTTTGAAGTGCCAATGCTTTTTAGTATTGCGTTTATTGTGCTGTTTACCTTGGGTGGTTTTTCGGGATTGATGCTGGCAATTACACCTGCTGATTTTCAATATCACGATACTTATTTTGTAGTGGCGCACTTTCATTATGTATTAGTAACAGGGGCTGTATTTTCGATAATGGCAGGTGCTTATTATTGGCTGCCTAAGTGGACGGGCAATATGTTTAATATCACATTGGCTAAATGGCATTTTTGGCTATCGCTGGTGAGCGTGAACGTACTGTTTTTTCCTATGCATTTTGTAGGGCTTGCCGGTATGCCGCGTCGAATTCCCGATTATGCTCTTCAATTTGCCGACTTTAACGCAATCATAAGTATTGGTGGGTTTGCCTTTGGTTTATCGCAATTGTTGTTTGTAGCTGTGGTAATTAAATGCGCGCGTGGCGGTGATAAAGTGCCTGCAAAAGTATGGGAAGGGGCAGAAGGCCTTGAGTGGGAAGTTGACTCTCCAGCGCCATATCATACTTTTTCTACGCCGCCGGTTATTAAGTAATGACACACGCACCGCTACTCAAACGTTTGGTACTTATTTGCATAGGCATGTTTGCCTTTGCCTTTGCTTTAGTACCTTTGTATGACGTGTTTTGTGATGTAACAGGGCTTAATGGAAAGCCTTCGCTTGAGCAAGCAGAGCAAAGTACACAAATAGTACAAAACCGAGAAGTCGGCGTTAGCTTTACTACTCACGCACAAAGTGGTGCACCGTTTGAAGTTAAATCAAAAGAATACAGTGTAGTGGTAAAACCCGGTGCAATGCGTGAAGTAATGTTTAGTGCTAAAAATAACAGCAATCTAGATAAAGTAATGCAGGCTGTACCATCAGTCTCACCAGGTAAAGCGGCAAAGTATTTACATAAAATAGCCTGTTTTTGCTTTGATCAGCAACCTCTAAAAGCAGGGGAAGAGCTTGAATTTAAATTACTTTTTTATGTTGATACCGCATTGCCAAGCGATATTGAAGAATTAACTTTATCTTATACCGTATTTGATATTAGTGAACAGCTGGTGGCAAGTAATAACTAGCTTTTTAAACTAGTGTGAAACTAGGAGTAAATAAAATGAATCAAGAATATGAGCATTATTACGTACCAGAGCAAAGCCCGTGGCCTATTGTAGGTGCTGTTGCATTGTTTTTTATTGCAGTAGGGGCGGGCTTGACTGTTATGAGTGTAGGTAAAGAAGGTGGTAGCGGGGTTTATCTGCTTTATGCCGGTATTGCTGTACTTGTGTATATGTTGTTTAGCTGGTTTAAAAATGTAATTAGTGAATCAGACCAAGGTTTGTACTCAGCACAAATGGATCGCTCATTTAGACAAGGTATGAGCTGGTTTATTTTTTCTGAAGTTATGTTTTTTATGGCCTTTTTTGGTGCGCTTTTTTATGCACGGGTATTGTCGGTACCTTGGCTTGGAGGTGCAGGCAATAATGCAATGACTAACGAGGTATTATGGCCTACTTTTGAAGCCGTTTGGCCGCTAGTTTCAACACCTGCTGGCGAAACTACTCAAGCTATGGGCTGGCAAGGCTTACCACTTATAAATACCTTAATACTGCTTACTTCCTCAGTTACTTTACATTTTGCCCACGTAGCGATGGAAAACAATAAACGCACTCCACTTAAGGTTTTTTTAGGCGCTACTATTTTATTGGGCGTTTGCTTTTTAGGGCTGCAAGTTGAGGAGTACATGCATGCATATAATGACCTTAATCTAACGCTAGATGCGGGTATTTACGGTAATACGTTTTTTTTATTGACTGGTTTTCATGGTATGCATGTAACGCTAGGAACCGTACTTTTATTTGTAATATTTTTACGGATATTAAAAGGGCACTTTACTAAAGATAAGCACTTTGCTTTTCAAGCAGCTGCTTGGTATTGGCACTTTGTTGATGTGGTGTGGCTGTGTTTGTTTGTATTTGTATATGTGCTGTAGCGTTTATTGGCGAATTATTTGCTTTAATAAAACCAAGTTTAAGCGCTGCAATAACAACAACTAAAACAACGATCGAAAACAATACGCGACGACCTAAAAAGTGAGACATAGGTCGTCCCCCTGTTTTCCCTGACACCATAATAAACAATGCTCTAAATAAGTTAAAAAGTATAAATATTAACAACAGTACGATAATAATTTTAATAATCACTGAGTTGACCCTTTATGCAGTTAGTTTTATGGTACAAACAAAAGCTTAGCTCACTAATCACACTTTGTATGGTTGTGGTTGTTGTACTTGTGTGTGTGCGATTAGGGTTTTGGCAGTTGGAGCGAGGTGAGCAAAAGCAGCAACAACTAACCGCCATAGCTAAGCAACAGACTCGTGGTGTGATGAGCTGGTCTCAATTACTTAACTTGCCTGATAGCTGGAACAAAACTGGTGTATTGCTTGAGTTAAAAGGGCGGTTTGTACAAAACCAATATTGGCTTTTAGATAATCAAATTTATAACGGGCAAGTAGGGTACGACCTACTTGCTTTACTAAAGCCCGATAGCGAAGAAAAAGTGATTTTAGTTAATTTAGGATGGGTAAAAGCGCCTATATCTAGAGATACACTGCCAAAGGTTACTCTGCCTACAGGTATTTTTATTCTTAAAGCGCAAATAAAAGAAAATAACTTAAGTAGCTTTACGCTTGAAGATAAAACTACAAATAACGACTTACCTACAAGAATCCAATCTATCGACTTGAATATGCTGAGCACCCAAAGCCAGCAATCATTAATTAATTTTATGGCTTACAGACAAGGTACTGGTGATGAAATTGCAACACCTCATTATGAGGCCGTTGTTATGAGCCCTCAAAAGCATAATGCCTACGCTTTGCAATGGTTTTTAATTGCTATTGCATGTGCTGTTGTGGCTATTTTTGCGAGTAAAAAAAGGACACATAATGAAAAATAATCCCCTTTTGTTGTTTGTGGGTTGCTGTGCAATCCCATTAGTTTTGGCATATGGCGCATTAAAGTTTGATTGGTTGCCTACTGCAATTACTAATAATGGTGAGTTTTTAAGCCAAGAAATAAAACTTAAAAATTGGCCGCAAAATAATCCCAAACAATGGACTATCGCGCTTAATTATTCAAACGAATGTAACACCCCATGCAGCGAACAGCTCAATGCACTTAATAACTTATATGTGGCACTTGGTAAAAACCAAGGCAAGGTTGATATGGCTGTAATGGGAAGCCCCGACAATAAAAATCTACCATGGAAAATTATTACCGAACAACAGAGTTTAAATCCTGCAAGTTTATATTTAATTGATCATATGGGGTTAGTGGTACTTGAATATCCCTTTAAGGTCGAGCCACAAGAAAACCGTTTAGTACAAAAAGGGCTATTAAAAGATCTAAAAAAATTACTTAACTATTCTCGTTCTAGCTAATTAAGTTGAGCTTAAGTTGGAGTATCTGATGTATAAAAATTATAAAAACTTAGTATTAATAACAGGATTACTCGCTTTGATTGTAGTTGCTTTAGGTGCGTACACCCGCTTAAGTGATGCAGGATTAGGGTGCCCCGATTGGCCTGGTTGTTATGGCTTTTTAACGGTACCTAAGCATGAGGCTGACATAGCCTTAGCAACTCAAAGCTACCCCGATATGATGTTCGAAACCGCAAAAGCGTGGAAAGAAATGATTCATCGCTACTTTGCAGGTGCTTTAGGCTTACTTATTTTAGGTTTATTTGTGTTGGCTTTTTTAAAGCGCCAATATCCAACTACGCCAGTTAAATTGCCTTTGGCTTTACTTCTACTCGTGGTGTTTCAGGCTGCCCTTGGTATGTGGACAGTAACCATGAACCTTCAGCCGCTTATTGTAATGGGGCACTTATTAGGTGGCTTTAGTATTTTGTCACTTATAACGCTTTTATATTTACGGCTAACCGCAAAACCTATTATGGGTGGTGATAGCGGCGCAAAACGCTATTTTGGTTTAAGTTTAGTAGCGCTCAGTGTATTGATTATCCAAATTGCACTTGGTGGTTGGCTGGCTGCAAATTACGCCGCTCCTCATTGTAGTGGTTTGCCATTGTGTAATTACGCACAACCGTTTTCATTGAGTAGCGTATTTCAATTACCACTTGAGCACAGTAATTATGAATTTGGTGTGTTATCGCAGCAAGCGCGTATGTCTATTCATTTATTACACCGCATTTGGGCACTGGTTACTTGCATCGTTCTGGCGCTAATTATGTGGAAAATATACAGCCAAGCGTACTCTAAAAAAATTAAAAATTGCGTGGTGAGCGTATTGCTTACCCTGCTTTGCCAAATTAGCTTAGGGCTTATTTTAGTACATTGGCATATTCCGTTGGGAGTTGCACTGGCGCATAACTTGATGGCTGCCATACTATTATTAAGCATGGTTAGGTTGTGTTATTACCTAAAATCACGCACATAAAGGGGAAATATAATGGCACTTATAATTGATAAAAAAATACTGCTACCCGTTAATGCTCAATCGCTAATTTCGCGTACTCATAATTTGCTACAAGACTACTTAGCAATTAGTAAATTTAAAGTGGTAGCTATGCTGGTACTAACAGCTTGGGTTGGTTTAGCGCTGGCTCCTGATGTAGGGCGAGGCATGGCTGTACAGTTTATTAGCTTGTTAGGTATAGGGCTACTTTCTGCTGCTGCAGCGGTTATTAATCATGTGGTTGATAGTGAGATAGACTCAAAAATGGCAAGGACTCGTCATCGTCCTGTGGCTAAAGGGCGTTTAAGTAAAACACATGCGCTTAGTTTTGCAGCTGTTATTGGGGTTGCTGGTTTTATTATGCTAATGGTGTGGGCTAATACCTTAACCGCTATATTAACGTTATTTGCATTGGTAGGTTATGCATTTGTTTATACATCATTTTTAAAGCGTGCTACACCGCAAAATATTGTTATAGGTGGGTTGGCTGGCGCAATGCCTCCATTATTAGGTTGGGTGTCAGAAACAAACCAAATGGCAGCAGCCCCTTGGTTACTTGTAATGATAATATTTACCTGGACTCCGCCACACTTTTGGGCGCTGGCTATAGCACGAAAAAGTGATTATGAACGCGCTAAAATTCCTATGTTACCAGTAACCCATGGAATCGACTTTTGTAAAACGTGCGTCGTTGCCTACTCTGTTTTACTCGCTGTAGTTTGCGTATTACCTTATTTAATTGGTATGTCTGGATTAATATATTTAATAGGTGCGTGTGTATTAAATGCAGTGTTTATATATAAAGCCGTCAAATTAAAAATTGCTGGAAATGATGAGACTGCAATGGACTTATTTCGTTTTTCGATTATTCATTTAATGGTACTCTTTGTAATCTTATTTATAGATAAATGGCTCCCTTTATGAAGCAGTTATGGCTTGGATTAATTGTTGTTTTAGTTTTGTTTTTATCAGCATGTTCAAATGAAAATAGTCCGCCAGATGTAGATGCATTAGTTTACGAAAATGCAAAGCCACTGTCTGATTTTACGCTAAACGATCAGCGCGGCGAATTAGTGACTAAGCAACAATTTTTAGGACAGTGGAATTTAGTATTTTTAGGCTATACAAGCTGTCCAGATATTTGTCCATTAACACTTGCAAAGTTAAATGCTGTTTATAAAAACTTACAAGCAGATTATCCGCTACAAGTTTGGTTTTTATCGGTTGATCCAAAACGCGATACACCAGCTAAACGAAAGCAATATATAGATTACTTTAATCCTGACTTTTTAGCTGTATCAGGGGAACATAAACACCTTTTTCCTGTTGTTAGAGAGCTTGGTTTAATTTACGCGATTAGCGATAGTAGTGAATCAGAATATGCAGTTGATCATAGTGCTTCGGTCGCTATGGTTGATCAAAATGGAGCCGTTAGAGCTATTTTTAAACCAGAATTTAAACAAGGTAGTGTGCCATTAATTAACGCGACGATTTTAACGCAAGAGTTTAAAAAAATAGCCGATTACTACAAAAACTAGTTTTTACTTTTTACCAATTTGAAAGGAGCTTTAGGCTCCTTTTTTTGTGCTCTAGAGTAGTTAATAAAATAACCCAGCGGTTTTTACATCAGGCAGTTAAGGTTTAGGCGCTTCAATTACCCAAGGCTGCGAAAACCAAAAGTAATCACCAGGGCTTGAAATAGAAGGGGCTGTGCAATTAAAACGAGAACGCCCTTTATTAAGGATCTTTGGTGAGATGATTTCGACAGTATTTTTAGTTATCCATTTTAAATCTGCTTGGCCTACGCTTGATACATAACAGGCAAATTGGCTCTTATGAAAATCACCCATCTTAAATTCTATTGTAAGCGTGGGAGGATTTTGCTGTGTAACGCTATCTTGATAAGTTAAATTGGTAATATTAAACGCGCGTGAGTTAAGCTTAGTAATAAGGGTTTCTAGTTTACTGTAAAAGCCTGATGCAGGAAAACGCGGTAAGCGGCTAAAATTAGAATCTTTATTTACAGCGCCTGAGTGCTGGCCAATACCTATAAAACCAAGCTCTGTCACGAGTGCTTGCAGCTCGTTATTAAACTCACCATACGGGTATGCTAAGTATTTATAATCGTGGCCTATTTCTTCTTTTATGCGCTTTTGAGAGTTAAGAATATCTTGCTTAATACGTGATTGCCATTGTGCATCGGTTTCGTTTTCAAGCTTAAGGTGTAAGTAATCATGTTGCCCGCTATGATTGGCTATTAATGCTCCTTTTTTAGATAACTCTTTAAGCTTATCCCACCCCATTACGTAACTCATGCCTTCGTCTATTAATTTAGGATTTACGAAGATAGTGTACGGGTAGCCAAACTTTTCTAAAATAGGCGCGGCTTGTTCATAGTTATTGTTATAACCATCATCAAAGGTGATGGCGAGTGTTTTATCAGGTAAAGTTTCACCTTGTTGAAGCGCGCTAATCAACTCATTAAGAGGAATAACGTTAAAGTTGTGCTCTTTTAAATAGCTTAAATGCTCCGTAAATGTATTTGCGCTAACGCTCGTTACTGCGGGTAGGGTTTCACTAACATGATGATACTGTAAAATAACGGCTGCTTGAGCCCGTACAGATACACCAATGAGGATAAATAATACTAAATGAAACAATTTCTTATACATAATAAGGCACACCATAAAAGCTTGTTGTTGTTAGCGGGTCCGATGATACTATCAAATATCACAGTGCCGTTGTTAGGAATTGTTGATACCGCTGTAATTGGGCACTTAGGAAGCGCTCATTACTTAGCGGGTATTGCCCTTGGCTCTGCAGTTATATCTATTTTATTTTGGCTTGCTGGCTTTTTAAGAATGAGTACCACGGGGCTCGTGGCACAAGCATACGGAAAAAACGATTTAACCCAACTTGCCGCTTTACTTAAACGCAGCCTATTGCTTGCAAGCGCAGTGGCTGTGCTATTAATTGTGTTATCCCCATTAATAAAGCACGCTATAGCTTACCTCTCCGCAGCCAATGGCGACGTACTTGCCCAAGCTTATCAGTATTTTAGCATTCGTATTTTTAGTGCTCCAGCAGCATTGTGTAATTTAGTGTTACTGGGTTGGATGCTTGGTGTACATTATGGTCGAGGCCCATTTTATTTATTACTCGTCACTAATATCGTTAATATAGTACTCGATATTTATTTTGTTGTTTATTTAGATTGGGCAGTTGCAGGCGCTGCATGGGCGTCACTTATTGCTGACTATACAGCACTAGTATTTGCACTGTTTTTAGTGGCTAAACTAGCTAAAAAACAAGACATTGATCTAAATGTACCGAACTGGTTGAGTATTAGCAAAATGGCTGAATTATTGAGTTTGAATAGAGATATATTTATTCGCTCTTTAATACTGCAATTATGCTTTAGTTTTATGACATTTTACGCGGCGCGTATAGGCGAAACCACATTAGCTGCTAATGCTGTCTTACTTAACTTTTTAATGTTGGTGAGCTTTGCTCTTGATGGCGTTGCTTACGCCTCTGAGGCAAAAGTAGGGCAAGCTAAAGGCCAAGGAAGTGTTAAGAATATAGAGCTGTGGGTTAAAATAAGCGTATTTTGGGGTATGCTTTTTGGTGTGTTATATAGCTTATTTTTTGCATTATTTGGCAACACCATAATCAAGCTTTTAACCAATGTGCCAGAGGTTATTCAAGAGGCAACGCATTATTTACCATGGATAATAGTATTACCAATTTTGGCCATGAGCTGCTTTTTGTTTGATGGTGTTTTTGTAGGGCTTACGCGAGCAAAGAACATGCGTAACAGTATGATACTTTCAGCTGGAGTTGGCTTTTTTGGTGTGTTTTGGGTGTTTATAGACTTGCAAAATAACGGGTTATGGCTGGCTATGAGCTGTTTTATGTTAATGCGCGGGGTTACATTAATAATTAAATATCACCTCTTAAAAATAAATAATCAGCTATTAGATTAAATAAATGGTTTATTTCCAGAGATCGGGGTCGTGGTGTTTAGGGCCCATATCTTTTAAAACTTGTGAAAAACGATTGGCAAAAATACCGCAGTAGCCCCAACCGGCAAAAAATAATGCGGGGAGTAAAATTATAACGCCAATTATTTGTAAGCTGTAGTGGGTGTAATACCCAATAGATATGAATATCACGGCTAGCACAAACAGTGCTAAGCCGCGAAAAAAGCGCTTTAAGCTCAGCTTAGGATTGCTCCCTAAGCGATAGATAAGCTGCTTTAGCATTTACAAGGCCTAATAGTAAGAGTGATCGCCCGCTTCGTGTTCTGTTATATCAGCAACACCGGTGATTTCTTCAAACTTAGCTATCATTTCTTTTTCAATGCCTTCTTTTAGTGTTACATCGATCATAGAACAACCGTTACAACCACCACCAAACTGAAGTATAGCTATACCTGCAGCTGTAATCTCAACAAGGCTTACTTGACCACCGTGGTTAGCAAGTTGTGGATTTACTTCGGTTTCTAGCATGTGCTGTACACGTTCGTTTAACGATGCATCGTCACCTATTTTACGCGCCTTTGCATTTGGTGCTTTTAGCGTTAACTGAGTACCCATTTTGTCGGTAACAAAATCGATTTCAGCTTCTTCTAAAAATGGCGCACTTTCTGCATCTACAACGGCATCAAAACCGTTAAAGTTTAGGCGAATATCGCTCGCTTCTACAGCGTCTTCTGGACAATAAGACACACCACATTCCGCTTGTGATGAACCAGGGTTTACAACAAACACACGAATATTGGTTTGTTGTGATTGATCTGCTAATAGTTTAGCAAAATGCGCTTGCGCTGTTTCGGAAATAGAAATCATAAAACCATCTATACTTGACTAAATTACTCGGATACTGCGTATCATACTCCGCTCATCGTGTTGCGGCTAGTGTTGAGCGTAAAAAGTTGGCATCTATTTTAAGCAATGGTAGCGTGCAAACAACGAACATTTTTTGAGTGATTTATATGCGTTTGGTATTAACATTAATGGTGGTGTTGCTTAGCTTTTCAAGTGTAGCTAAGCCACTTTCGTATTATTTTGAACAAGATGTAAAATTTGACCCTTCAATTCCTACTCCTGAGCAAGTACTCGGTTACGAAGTAGGAGAGTGGCACGTGAGACATGATCAGCTCGTACGTTATATGGAAATACTTGCTGATAAAAGCGACCGTATAAATTTTGAAGTGATTGGCCACACACATGAACAACGCCCCCTTGTCATGCTAACAATTACAGCAGCTGATAAGTTATCAAGCATAGAGCAGACACGCCAAGCTCACTTAGCACGCTTAAGTAACGATGGATCAGATGCTAATTCTACAAAACAGCCTGCCGTTGTATGGATGGGATACAGTGTGCATGGTAATGAGTCATCAGGTAGTAACTCATCTTTGCTGGTGGCGTATTACTTAGCTGCTGCACAAGGCGCTGAAATAGATGAGTTATTAAATAACACGGTTATTTTACTCGACCCTTCGCTTAATCCTGACGGACTTGCTCGTTTTGCTAATTGGGCCAACAGTAACCGAGGTATGAACTTATCAAGCGACCCTAAAACTCGTGAACATGTTGAAAACTGGCCAAGCAGTCGTACCAATCATTACTGGTTTGATTTAAATCGTGACTGGTTATTACTACAACATCCTGAATCGCGCGCGCGTATTGCTAAATTTCATCAGTGGAAACCAAATGTCTTAACCGATTTTCATGAAATGGGACCAAACAGCAGTTACTTTTTTCAGCCAGGTATTCCTAGTCGTAAGCATCCTATAACACCGGATGAAAATGTAACGTTAACTAAAGCGATTGCTAACTATCACGCAAAAGCGTTAGATGAAAACAGCGCACTGTACTTTACTGAAGAAAGCTTTGACGACTTCTATTACGGTAAAGGTTCAACCTATCCCGATGTAAATGGCGGCATAGGCATTTTATTTGAGCAAGCAAGTTCTCGCGGGCATATCCAAGACACCATAAATGGACCTTTGAGCTTTCCTTTCACTATTAAAAATCAACTATTAACGAGTTTATCTACCTTTAAAGCCGCTGTTGATAACCGCCAAGCATTACTTGATTACCAAGCTAAGTTTTATAATCAAGCTACTGATTTAGCCAGTGATGAAAGCTTTGAAGGTTATGTAATTGAGGGCGCGGATGACAACACTCGTATTAAAGATTTTTTAGGGTTGTTAAAACAGCATCAAATAGATGCTTTTTCGCTTACTAAATCACTCAAGGCAAATGGCAACAACTATACAACCAATAGCTACTTTGTGCCCTTAGCCCAGCCACAGTACCGCCTAATAAAAGCTATTTTTAGCGAGCAAAAAAACTTTGCTGATAACACCTTTTATGATGTATCTGGCTGGACTTTAGCGCATGCGTTCAACTTACCTTTTGCAAAAGTAAAAAGCAGTTGGGGTTTAGAGGTTGCAAGTACACCGTGGAAAAAAGCGGTAAAACCTTCTTTTGCTTCACTTGAGCAAGGCTATGCGTTTGGCTTTTCGTGGGGTGATTACCTAGCACCTAAAATGCTAAACAGCCTGTTAAAGCAAGGTATTAAAGCGCGTGTAGCGCTAAGCCCATTAACAGCCAAATCAAACTCAAGTGAAGTAAGCTTTGATGCTGGTAGTATTATTGTGCCAGCAGGCTTACAAACGAATAATGATTGGGTTGGAATATTAAATAAAGCACAAAACGAGTTTGGAATTGCAATCAAGCCTATTAACTCAGGTCTTACAAGCAAAGGAGCCGATTTAGGGTCTCGTACAATGGCGGTTGTTAGCGAGCCGAAAGTATTATTGGTAGGTGGTAAAGGCGTAAGCCAGTACGAAGCTGGGGAAGTATGGTATTACCTCGATCGCTTTGTAGGTGTTGCGCCAACAATTGTTGAAATGGAGCGTTTAAACTCTATTGAACTCAGTAATTACAGCCATATAGTACTTGCTCATGGTAACTACAACAGCTTATCTGATACCGACAAAGTGGCTATAAAAAGCTGGGTAAGAAAAGGCGGCGTTATTTGGGGTCACAAAGGCGGCGCTAAATTTTTAGCTGATCAGCAATTACTCAAAGCAAGCTATCTATCAAAACAAGATGTAGCGAGTGCATTTAAAACGACAGGTTTAAGTTATGGCGATAAGGACCATTTAGCAGGACGTCAACGCATTGCAGGAGCTATTTTTAATACTAATGTAGATTTAACTCACCCACTTACATTTTCACTTAAACGCAATACATTGCCCGTATTCAAAAACAGTACTTGGTTGCTAGAAGCTTCCGATGCACCGTTTGTAAATGTACTTACCTATACTAAAAAGCCATTGTTAGCGGGTTTTACCGATGCTGTTAATGTTGAGCAAGTTGCTGGTGGTGCTGGCTTAATTGCGCACTCATATGGACGAGGTACAGTAATAGGCATGACCGACGATCCTGTATTTAGGGGTTACTGGTATGGGACTAGTCGACTACTAAGCAATGCGTTATTTTTTGGTCATACGTTTCGTGCAAATGGCGAATAATACCAATTAGCTTAATTAAGTAATCTATTTTGAGGATGGAAAAACGTGTTGATAGCTAGGCAAAAAATTCGCTAATTAGTTGTTCTCGGCAATTGCTCCTGGATTGCTCTACCTTCTGCATCCATGCAGTCGTAAATGAGAATTTTTTAACACAGGTAGCGACACGTTTAGCCCCGCAAAATGATTAAGTATTATTGCGGATTGGTTTAATACTTTGTAACTATTCACCAAGACAAATTATTTTCTAAGGATCTTTTTTAGCTATTGACTGATCCTGCCAGTATGCCAAGCTAGAGCTATTACCCTATCGCTCTAGCTTTAATGAATTTAAACA
>NZ_JADYXA010000043.1:0-28128 GCF_015864495.1 Pseudoalteromonas sp. SWYJZ98
CAGCTTCAAATCGGCCGTCACGGCTTTATAATCTTTCCATGAGACATATTTCAATGAGTTTCGAACCATATGCACTATACACAATTGAACATGAGTTTGCGGGTAAGCAGTATTAATTGCATCAGGAAATCCCTTCAGCCCATCTACGCACGCGATTAAGATATCTTCAACGCCCCGTTGGCTTAATTCGGTGAGCACGCTCAGCCAAAACTTAGCCCCTTCATTTTCTGAAATCCACATGCCAAGCAATTCTTTATGGCCGTCAATATTAATACCTAAAGCAAGGTAAATAGACTTTTTGATAACGCGCTTATCTTGGCGTATTTTTACAACCAAGCAATCCAAATAAACAATAGGATAAATCGCATCCAGGGGGCGAGATTGCCATTCAGTGACTTGCTCCATAACAGCGCTGGTAACACGTGACACCAATGTGGGAGAGATATCAGTGCCATACCACTCATGAAAGGCATTCACGATATCGCGTGTGCTCATTCCTTGGGCATACAGCCATAAAATTTTATCATCCATTGAGGTGAATCGAGATTGATGCTTTTTAACAAGCTGTGGCTCAAAAGAGCCTTCACGGTCGCNATCATCCATTGAGGTGAATCGAGATTGATGCTTTTTAACAAGCTGTGGCTCAAAAGAGCCTTCACGGTCGCGGGGCGTATCAAGCTAAAATTCACCGTCTTCTGTCTTGATACGCTTACTTGTTTTACCATTTCGTCTATTACTGCTCGTGGATTTACTGTGTTTTTGATAGCCTAAATGTTCATCCATTTCTGCATTAAGTGCGGCTTCAACAGTTATCTTTTTTAACATCTGACTAAATTTATTTAAATCGTCAGGTGTTTTAATACTTTTAGCTGCTTCTTTTGCAAACGCTTCGAGTTCTTCTTTATTCATGTTCATCGCCTAATCCTTAAACTCTTTTTAGAGTAAATAATGATAGGCAGTTACACAAAATTAGTTACATCCTCACATTATATTATGGATGTATTTTTTCTGAGGTCGGCTTTTTTCTTATAATTTCTTTTTTGGCTTCATCAAGCTTTATAAAATAAGCATTACCGCCAATACCTTTAAACTCTTCATCTGTAAATACAATAGTATTGTCATCAAAAAAAGTGATAGCTTCTTTTTGAGTCACTATTCCTAAGTCAATTTTTGATACATCGCCAGAAAAAAACTTATCACCCTCAAAATTTTCGAATAACCAAATACTGGTTGAATCAAGTAATATCAGCTTTTTACGATCAGGGCTTAAAGCAGCCGATGTTATCCAGCATAGCTTTTCTAAAGTGGTACATGTTTTAAATGAGTCTATTAACTCTGCTTTAAAATTAGCGGCATGATCGCCCACTTTATAAACCTTAGTAATACCGTCAAATGGCTCTGTGCGGTTTTTAGTAAATAAATATAAGTGACGTCCTAGAGCTACAAATGCCTCTAAATCAAAATTACGTTTATTGGGCTTTATAGGACTGCCATCCATTTCGGGGTAGGTAAACTTAATTATTTCTGCTTGAGTCGTATCTGTTTTTATATCTATCGGGTTTTCTATTTTATAAATAGTGAGCCATCTACGATCGTTTTTGTTGTTACCAAAATCGCCTAAAAAGAAGTGCCCAAATTTGTTTTGGGTCATGTCTTCCCAATCAATGTTTTTAGCGTTTTCAACTAAAATTTCTTTAGCAATAGAACCGTCTTTATTGAGTCTGTATAGCTTTGGTTCATTGCCTCCGTCGTTAATTGCCCATAAACGTTGCTGTTTATCAAATTCTATTCCTGATATTTCTTTTAATTTAGGATCAACTGAGATTTCTTTTTTACTGTATAAGGTATAAATTGAAGTACCAATAAATGCAGCTACAACTAAAAAAATGATGGTGGTAGTTATTAAAATGCTTTTTTTCAACATGAAATTAATGATATTTCAGAGTATTAGAATGATGTGTATTATCCATGATGAAGTAATATAAAAAAAGTAATTTAGGATTTTAAATTTTCTTCGGATATTTGCAGCTATAAATATTTATATATTGAACTAATGAGGTTTTTAATAGTTTGTTGGTTTGAATATTGCTCTGTATGTTAAGTATCATTTAAAGCGTATTGTATATAAGGTTAATGCACCTTTTTGGTGTAATTGAAATATTATTTGCACTGTAATAAAGCGCAAATAAAGTTTTGTTTAACTAATAACACGTTTAATGATTTTTAGATGGTTACCACATCGCCTTTTTGTTTAGTTGTATGGCCTGTGGCAAAGATTAAGTACCCTTTTTGGTTTAGTTGGAGCCTGCTATGTTGAATAAACGTTTTTTTAAAACAAAAGATGAAGCTGAAGTTACTTTTGAATTTTCTCATCCAGAGGCAGAAGAAGTTTGCTTATTAGGTGAATTTAATGATTGGCAACCAGTGCCAATGAAGCTTTATAAAAAACAAGGTGTGTTTAAATTTAAGCAACGCTTACCTATCGATCAACAATTTCACTTTCGTTATCTAATTAATGGAGACATTTGGGATAACGACCATCAAGCTGACGGTTATATCGGCAATACATTTGGCACAGAAAACAGCATAGTAAATACTCAACGCACTAATTAAGGCGATTCAATGGATGCTCTTTCGCAGTTGTTTTACCTGCATGGTATTGGCTTTGAATTCACTAAGTATACAGGTGAACAGGTATTTTTTAGCGAAGAAACGCGTAAACGTGCTTTGCAATGTTGTGGTGTTGATACAAATAATGAAGCAGGAATAGCTCAACTAACTTATGATTTAGATGCATCGCTTTGGCTTGATTTAGTACCTAGTGTGAGTTTAGTTGAGCAAAGTGCATGTTTGTTAAAGCTTCGTATAGATGAACGTCAGCAATATTTAGCCGCTAACATTGATGTCCCTTCACTTGGAATGCATTTAGCATTTGATAACCTTTATAACTTGGCTGTCACTGGTGAATATTACTTGCATGGCGTTCGCTATATTGAGCTGGCACTACCCATAGATAATATGTCAATTGGCTATCATGACGCTAATGTTCAGGTAGGTGAGCAACACGCTATTACACAAATTTGGTGCGTGCCTGAGCAAGTCTTTCAAGTGGGAGACACAAAGCGCACTGGATTATCTATTCAGCTTTACACATTAAAAAATAGAGCGAATTTGGGTATTGGCGACTTTGACGATTTATTAGCGCTTACAAAACTATGCAGCTTCCAAAACATGGATTATATATTACTTAATCCACTGCATTTGTTATTTGCTGATATGCCAGAGCGAGCCAGTCCTTATAGCCCTAATAGTCGCGCTTTATTAAATCCTCTTTATATTTCTATCGTACTAAGCGAAGACGCAATAAATAACGAAAACCTTGACGCCATTATGCAGCAAGATGATGTCGCTGCGCTTATTAAAAGTAATGATCAGTTTATAGATTATGAAAATGTAAGCCGTACAAAGTATACGTTATTTGAAGCGCTTTATAATCAGTTTGAATTAACGGCAAGTGATGAGCGTCGCCAAGCGTTTACTGATTTTTGTAATACTCATTCTACTACGTTAAATACCCTCGAATCAGATAACCTAACATTTGCTTATTACCTGCAATGGCAAGCGCATATGCAACTGGCACTGTGTCAAAACAGTTGCGCAGAGAGAGGCATGGCTATTGGCTTAATAAACGACTTAGCTGTTGGTTGTGCTGGCGATGGGGCTGAATTTAAAAATCAGCAATCGTTGTTTAGCCAAGGTGCAAGTGTAGGCGCTCCACCCGATCCATGGGCTGAAGCAGGTCAAAATTGGGGCCTCCCAGCCCTCAATCCCCAAAGCCTTAGTAATAATCACTACCAATTTTACCGCTCGCTCATTCGGGCAAACATGCAAAACGTAGGTGGACTTCGAATTGACCACGTAATGGCTATTAGGCGCCTATGGTGGTGCTTCGAAAGCAATGGCGAACAAGACGGCTGTTATGTTTATTATCCGTTTGAGCATTTACTTGCCATTTTAAAAATTGAATCGCATATTAATCAGAGTATTGTTATTGGTGAAGATTTAGGCATCGTACCGCCAGAGGTTAGGGAAGCTTTGGCATCTAGCGGTATTTTTTCCAACAGCTTATTCTATTTTGAGAAACAGCACAGTGGAGAGTTTTTATCGGTAGATGAGCTGGCAACACATTGTTTGTTAATGATAGCTAATCACGATGTTCCTCCATTTACAGGCTGGTGGCAACATGATGATTTAGATATTAAGCAACAATATAAGCTTATAACTTGCAATGAATACGAGCAACTAAAGCAACAGCGAATAGAAGAGCAACAAAGGTTACTACGTTTTATTAATCACCATGGCAATACAACTGAGCTTTTATTACATAGTGAAGCTGTGACTGTTTATAGCGCACTTGCATTGTGTTTAGCAGGCTCTCAATCGCGTTTATTTGCAATACAAATAGATGACTTAGATGAGCAAAAGTATCCGGTTAATATCCCCGGGACAGATAAAGAATATCCTAATTGGCGACGTGTATTAACGCATACCAGTGAAGAAATTTTTACCAAAAATGCCTCACTTTTAGCTGCTATCGATTCAATAAGGAAAGGTTAAATGAGCAGTACAACTAATGAAAATAGTTACGATGCACAAGTACACGCATTAAATATAGGGCGATTTAAAGACCCATTTAGCTTCTTAGGGGCACATAAAACGGATGCTGAGGTTGAAATTCGTTTTTATCTACCTTGTGCAATAAGCGTAAGTGTTACATTAAATAATAAAAGTATTAAGGCGAAACGCTACCAGCAAAGTGACTTATTTATAGCCAAAGTTGATGCTTTGCCCACTGCGCCATATGAATGCATTGCTCAGTACACAGATAGCAGCGTTACCTTTTATGATGAATACAGTTTCCAAAGCACACTTGATGCAGAGGCAATGTATTTATTTAACGAAGGCAGTCTTGAACATGCTTACTCGCATTTTGGTGCACATTTTAGTACTCAACAAAACGTAGACGGTGTACGTTTTTGTGTATGGGCGCCTAATGCGGCAAGTGTCTCTATTATTGGTGAGTTTAACTTTTGGCAAGCGAATCGCCACTTTATGCGCTTTCATCCTGCAAGTGGTGTATGGGAGTTATTTGTACCAGGCCTTAAAGCTGACATGTGCTACAAATTTGCAATTACCGCGCAAAGTGGAGAGGTGCTCGAAAAAGCCGACCCCTATGCATTTAAAATGCAACAAGCACCTGGCACCGCAAGTGTACTGCAGTATAAACCAGAACCTATAAAGCTTGGCGAGCAGGCACTTCAAAACAGACAAAAGCGTAACCATATTGATGCACCAATTAGTATTTACGAAGTGCATTTAGGCTCATGGCAACGCGCTGAAAACAACCGTTATTTAAGTTACACAGAGCTTGCCGACAAACTCGTTAGCTACGCTCTTGAAATGAATTTTACTCACCTGCAACTTATGCCAATAAGTGAATACCCGTTTGATGGTTCGTGGGGGTATCAGCCTGTTGGATTATTTGCACCTACCAGCCGCTTTGGCGGCTACAACAGCTTTAAATACTTTGTAGAGCAGTGCCACAAAGCTAATTTAGGTATTTTACTTGATTGGGTGCCAGGGCATTTTCCAAGTGATCCGCATGGCTTACATCGATTTGATGGCACCCATTTATATGAGCATGCTGATAAACGCCAAGGGTTTCATCCTGATTGGAATACCTACATTTATAACTACGACCGTCCTGAAGTTAAAAGCTTTTTAATATCAAATGCTATGTATTGGCTACATCAATTTGGTTTAGATGGCCTGCGTGTAGATGCCGTAGCTTCTATGTTGTATTTAGATTACAGCCGAAAAGAAGGCGAGTGGGTTGCTAATTGCTACGGTGGGCGTGAAAACTTAGGTGCAATTGAGTGCCTAAAGCAAGTCAATATGCGCAGCTATAAAAACAACCCAGGCATTATGATGGTGGCTGAGGAGTCAACAGCATGGCCGGGTGTCACCCAAAGTGTTGAGCACAACGGTTTAGGCTTTGGTTATAAGTGGAACATGGGTTGGATGAACGATAGTTTGCATTACATGCAGCACGACCCGCTTTATCGTCAGCATCATCATCACGAAATGACTTTTTCGATGGTATACGCGTTTAGCGAAAACTATATATTGCCATTAAGCCACGATGAGGTAGTACATGGTAAAGGCTCGTTAATTGAAAAAATGCCAGGCGATGATTGGCAGAAATTTGCAAATTTACGCGCTTATTACGCATTTATGTGGGCACACCCGGGTAAAAAACTCTTATTTATGGGCGGTGAAATTGCACAGCGAAAAGAGTGGGGACACGATCATTCTATTGATTGGCATTTACTTGAGCACCAAAGCCATAATGGTATAAAGCAAACGGTAAAAACACTAAATACGGTTTATAAAAACCAACCTGCGTTGTATGAGCTAGATTCGAGCGCGGCTGGTTTTACCTGGATAGATAACAATAATAATCAGCAGAGCATTCTGAGCTTTGTTCGCTATGCTAAAAACGCAAAAAACTTTGTGGTTGTTATTGCTAATTTTACCCCCGCGTCCTATGAAAACTACGTTATTGGCGTACCGAGTAAAGGGCGTTACAAGGTCATTTTAAATACAGATGATACTCAGTTTTTTGGCTCTGGCGTAGAGGTAACTAAAGATTCATCGCAGATAGTTCAGGCAATAAACGAATCAAATCATGGTTTTAAACACAGTATTTCAATTGCCATTGGTGGCTTAACTACTATTTATTTACAAAAGGTTGATGATGAGTAACCGATTTGATGTAGCACCCGGTAATGTAGAACCACTTGGCTCTAGTGTTATTGATAATGGGGTCAACTTCGCGCTTTATGCGCCTGGGGCGAGCCAAGCTTATGTATGCCTGTTTGATAAAAGTGGCCATTCAGAAATACTAAAAATGGCGATGAATATCAACGAAGGGGGTATTTGGAGTATTCATATTTCGCCATTAAACGCCGGTGCGCTTTATGGTTTTAGAGTTGAGGGTGAATATAACCCTAAAAATGGTCAACTGTTTAACGAAAATAAGCTGCTGATAGACCCATATGCAAAAGACTTGTTTGGTGAGTTTACTTGGAGTGAACGCCATTACGGGCAAATGCCCATCGGTACTAAAAGCACTGTAAATAATGCGATTGATATACCTAAATCAAAAGTAGCGGCTCCTACGATGTATAGGCATAAAAAGCCTAACCACCGTTGGTCAAACACGGTTATTTATGAGTGTCATGTAAAAGGTACAACGTGTCGTCATCCTAAAATTCCCAAATCTCTACAAGGGAAGTTTTTAGGGTTAAGCCACCCAAGCTTTATTGAACACTTACAAAGCTTTGGTGTTACAGCCGTTGAGCTTTTACCTGTTCATTCTTTTATTAGTGAGCAATTTTTAACAGGAAAAGGGCTGCAAAACTATTGGGGTTATAACACGCTTAACTTTTTTACCCCCCATAAAGACTATTTAGTAAACGACGATATAAACGAGTTTAAGCAAATGGTGAAAGAGCTTCATGCTGCCGACATAGAAGTTATTTTAGATGTTGTTTATAACCATACCGCAGAGGCTGGGGCCGATGGCCCTATACTATCGCTTAGAGGCTTTGATAACTTAGCCTATTACCGCACAGTAGAGGGGCAGCCTGACGTATATATAAACGATACCGGCTGTGGTAATACCATAAATATTGACCACCCTAAAACACTGCAACTTGTACTTGATAGCCTTCGTTATTGGGTTGAAGTAATGGGAGTTGATGGTTTTAGGTTTGATTTAGCGACCATTTTAGGCCGCTCAAAAGCAGGCTTTAGCTCCGCACATACTTTTTTACAAGTAGTTGCCCAAGACCCTGTGCTTAACAAAGTTAAGTTAATAAGTGAGCCTTGGGATATAGGCCCAGGTGGTTATCAGCTTGGTGCATTCCCGCCGCCATGGCGAGAATGGAACGATCAATACCGCGATGTAATTAGACGTTTTTGGCAAAGTGAAACAGGCATTATTGCCAACGTTGCAAAACGTTTGCATGGATCGTTTGATATTTTTGAGCACAGCCAACGTGGGCCGCTCAATAGTATTAATTTTATAGCGAGTCATGATGGTTTTACCCTTGCTGATTTAGTGAGTTATGAGCATAAACATAACGAAGCTAATGGCGAGCAAAATCGAGATGGGCACAGTGCAAATCATTCGTTTAACTGTGGGGTAGAAGGTTTTACCAGCGACTCTAAAATAAACGCACTGCGCTTACAGCAACAAAAGAACTTTTTACTTACTTTAATTCTCTCAAAAGGTGTTCCCATGATTGCTGCTGGTAGCGAAATGGCGCACTCGCAAGGGGGGAATAACAATGCTTATTGCCAAAATAATCGCACTAGTTGGCTTGCCTGGAAAGATTCTCAACTTAATCATTCGTTAACACGATTTATTGATGATGCATTAAAAATTAGACGTGCGCACAGTGCGTTTAAACACAGTGTATTTTTAGATGATATAGACGAGCGTTTTACCGTTAAGTGGTTTACCGAACAAGGTAAAACCATGACTGATGCTCACTGGCATGAAGATACCAGACAGTTTTTAATGTATAGCTTACTTGATAAGCAAAACAATCATGCATTGCTGATTGTATTTAATGCCAGTGAAAAAACAATTTTTTGTCAAATGCCCCCATCGCCAATTAATGCGCCGTGGCAAATGATTCTATCAAGTGTACATAATGCATCTGTGAGCAGTAATGAAGATGCGATGGTTGAAATTTCAGCACAAAGTAGTTGGGTTTTTAGTGCCAATTTAGAGGATGTTAGTCATGGTTAAACAAAGTGATCAAGTGTGTGTAGTAAAGGGCTGGCAAGAAGGGCCAGTTATTGATGAAAGTACGCTTAAAGATGACTTAACACGGCATTTTTATTATACCCTCGGCCGAGATAAGGTGGGTGAATCGCAGCATTATTTGTATCACGCATTAGCGCTTACTATTCGCGACAGACTTGTGGCCCGCTGCAGAGAAACGAATCAACAAATTAAGCAAGAGAAACGGCGCAAAACGGCTTACCTTTCTCTTGAGTTTTTGATGGGGCGTGCGCTAGGTAATGCTGTTTTAAATCTAGATTTAGATAAACAAGTAAGCTCAGCACTACAAGAGTACTGCACAACAATAGAAACAATTGAAGACGCCGAGCACGACGCTGGCCTAGGAAATGGCGGGCTAGGGCGCCTTGCAGCCTGCTTTTTAGATAGCTGTGCTAGTTTAGCGTTGCCTGTTATTGGCTATGGCCTACGATACGAATACGGCATGTTTAATCAATCGATTAAAGATGGTAACCAAATTGAGCAACCAGATAACTGGCTACGTGAAGGACATCCATGGGAGCTAAGCGCACCAGAGCATGCAAAACGTGTGAAGTTTGGTGGCTATGTGCAAAGTTACACAGATAAATTTGGCAGAGAGCACCGTCAATGGATGGGCTCACAAGATGTATTAGCTGTACCGTACGATGTACCTGTCCCTGGTTATAAAAACAATATCGTAAATACACTACGTCTGTGGAAATCAGAGGCAACAGATGAATTTAATTTAACCGAATTTAATGCGGGCAGTTACTCAGAAGCCGTCGCACAAAAAAATCTAGCCGAACAGATCACCATGGTGCTGTATCCAAATGACAGCAGCGAAAATGGTAAGGAGCTTAGGTTACGCCAACAATACTTTTTATCATCGGCGAGTATTCAAGACGTAGTAGACCAATGGGTTTCTCAACATGGCGAGAGCTTTAGTGACTTTGCTGATTTTCATGTTTTTCAGTTAAACGACACGCATCCAAGTATTGCTGTTGCAGAGCTAATGCGTATTTTAATTGATGATTACGAATTAAATTGGAACGATGCGTGGCAAATCACAACTAAAACCATGGCCTATACAAATCATACGCTACTTCCTGAAGCGCTTGAAAAATGGTCTGTTTTGTTGTTTTCAAAATTATTACCACGCATTTTAGAAATAGTTTACGAGATAAATGCACGCTTTTTAGCACAAGTTGCACAGCAATGGCCGGGAGATGTTGAAAAGCAACGTGCATTGTCACTGATTGAAGAGGGTGATGAGCCGCAAATTCGTATGGCTTATTTAGCTATTGTAGGTAGTTACTCTGTAAATGGCGTAGCAGCACTTCATACTGAACTGTTAAAAGCGGGATTATTTAAAGAATTTTATGCATTGTGGCCAGATAAGTTTAATAACAAAACAAATGGTGTAACGCCTCGTCGATGGCTTGCGCATTGTAATCCAGTATTAAGTGAATTAATTGGTGGAAAAATTGGTCATGACTGGGTTAAAAACTTCTCAAAAATTAGTGACCTACGTCGTTTTTATGACAACAAGGCATTTCATGAGCAGTGGCAAAATGCTAAACGTGAAAACAAACAACGTTTAGTTGATTTAGTTAAGGCGCGCTGCGATATCGATTTTGATGTATCAATGATGTTTGACGTACAAGTAAAACGTATCCACGAATACAAACGTCAGCTATTAAACATACTTCATGTGATTCATTTATATGACCGCATTCGCCGTGGGGATACCCAAGGACTTGTTCCTCGTTGTGTTCTATTAGGTGGTAAAGCAGCGCCAGGTTATTACATGGCTAAAAAAATTATTAAGCTTATTAATAACGTGGCAGAGGTTATAAATAAAGACCCTCAAGCTGCACCATATTTACGCGTCGCATTTTTACCTAATTACAACGTAACCGCAATGGAAGTTATTTGTCCTGCAACCGACCTCTCAGAGCAAGTATCTACCGCAGGCAAAGAAGCGTCTGGTACTGGCAACATGAAATTTATGATGAATGGTGCATTGACAATAGGCACGCTGGATGGCGCAAACATTGAAATTAGAGATGCTGTTGGTGCTGATAACTTCTTTTTGTTTGGCGCACAAGCGCACGAAATTGACGATATTAAATCACGTTATAATCCAGAGCATTTAATATCGCAAAATAGCGATTTAAAGAATGTGATGCAATTACTCGAGAGCGGGCATTTTAATTTATTTGAGCCATGCTTATTTGACGACATAACAAATGCAATTAAGAGCCCGCACGATCCATGGCTTGTTGCTCACGATTTTGAAAGTTATGTAGCAGCTCAAAAAGAAGTTGATAAAGCTTACGCAGACCAGACCTACTGGACACAAATGAGTATTTTAAATACAGCAGCCAGTGGTATGTTTTCAAGTGACAGAACCATAAGCCAATACAGTGAAGATATTTGGCATTTAGAACCCCTCAATATTAGTGAAACAGACTTAACGACAACTAAAAGCCATGCCACTAAAAGCCTAGACTAAATGGAGAGAGTATTATGCCTAATTATGCAAATCGCTACATAAGTAGCCTAACCAGAGAAACTTACGCGTTAATACTGGCAGGCGGTCGCGGTTCTCGCCTGCATGAGTTAACCGATTGGCGAGCAAAGCCAGCAGTTTACTTTGGTGGTAAGCATCGAATTATCGATTTTCCACTATCAAACTGCATTAACTCGGGTGTGAGACGTGTTGGTATTGCTACACAATATAAATCACATTCATTAATACGCCATGTAAACCGCGCATGGGGGCACTTTAAAAAAGAGCTAGGAGAGTCGGTTGAAATACTACCTGCATCTCAGCGCCAAGGTGATGATTGGTATTGTGGAACCGCAGATGCTGTTTTTCAAAACATAGATATTATTCGTCATGAGCTTCCTAAATATGTGATGATTTTGTCTGGAGATCATGTGTACCGTATGGACTATGGTGCTTTATTGGCTGAACATGTGCAAAAAGGCGCAGATATGACTGTGTGTTGTATTGAAGTCCCAGTAGAGGAAGCCGCAGACACGTTTGGTGTAATGACCGTTGATGAAGAAAATAGAGTGTGTCGTTTTGATGAAAAACCAGCAATGCCGAGCTCCGTACCCGGCAAGCCAGGTACATGTTTAGCATCAATGGGGAACTACATTTTCAATACAGAATTTTTATTTGAGCAACTTAAAAAAGATTCTGAAAATGAAGGCTCTGGACGCGATTTTGGTCACGATATTATTCCAGCGATTATAGAAGAGCATAATGTATTTGCTTTCCCATTTAGAGATCCAAACCAAGAAGGGCAACCTTATTGGCGCGATGTAGGTACGCTTGACTCGTTCTGGGAAGCTAATATGGAACTGGTAATGCCAGAGCCACAACTTGATTTATACGATCCAACGTGGCCAATATGGACTTATCAAGAGCAACTACCACCTGCTAAATTTATTTTCGATGACGAAGATAGACGTGGTATGGCTTTAGACTCAACAGTCTCGGGTGGGTGTATTATTTCGGGCTCTGCGGTTAGAAAATCCCTGTTGTTTTCTAACGTTCACGTTCGCTCATTTTGTACTATTGAGCAGTCGGTTATTTTACCCGGTGCGGTTATAAACCGAGGTTGTAAAATTAAACGCGCAATAATAGATAGAAGCTGTGAAATACCGGCAGGTCTTGAAATCGGTTTTGACAAAAAAACAGATGAAGAAAATGGCTTTAGGGTATCTAAAAAAGGTATCGTTCTTGTTACACGTGATATGCTCACTGAGCTTGCAAAAAAGTTAGAACGCCAAGCGCGAGAAAATAAAAAGCTAGCGTAACAACAAGTTAGATAAGCACGACAACATAGCTTGCTCATTTGTGAGCAAGCTCACACAGGTTTAAAGGAAATAATAAATTAATGCATGTATTAATGGTTGCAGCAGAAAATGACGCGTTACCAGGCGCAAAAGTAGGCGGTGTGGCAGATGTAGTACGCGATGCACCTAAGGCTCTTGCAAAGCAAGGTATAACGGTTGATGTTGTTATTCCTGATTACGGGTTTGAGCCGCTTGAGCGTATTTATATAGGTGAAGTAACCGTTGCATTTAATGCTCAACCCCATGTATTAACCATTTTTAAAGTACAACAAGCCGAAAATAATGTAAGCCAAATTGTTATTAGCCACCCGTTATTTAGTGAATCAGGCAGTGTATATTGTAATGATGCACCGGGGAGGCCTTTTGCAACTGATGCGACTAAATTTGCTCTATTTAACGCAGCCGTCTGCGAAGCGTTATTACAAGGTGTATTAAAGCGCCCTACAGCGCTGCATTTACATGATTGGCACAGTGCCTGCGTTGCAGTTTTACTTAAGTTTGAGCCACGTTATAGCTCACTTAATACCTTACCTATTGCCTTCACAGTGCATAATATTGCACTGCAAGGGATAAGGCCTTTCAAACATGATGATTCAAGCTTAGAGGCGTGGTTTCCATCACTTAGTTATAATGGCCAGCAATTATGCGACCCGCGTTACCCTCATTGTTTTAATCCTATGCGCAGTGCAATAAATCTATGCGATAAAATACATGTTGTATCGCCAACTTACAGCCAAGAGGTTCTTGAACCTAGCAATTACGAACATGGTTTTTTTGGTGGCGAAGGGCTTGAGCGAGATCTGCAAAATGCAGCAAGCCAAGGCAAGCTTGTTGGTATTTTAAATGGCTGCGAATATCCAAGCAATGCACTTAAAGGAGCAACTCTCGCTGATTTTTATAGCCAAGCAGAGAACACTTTATTTACTTGGATGGCAAATAGCGAGCAGTTACAAAGTGGCTACTATATTGCCCACCAACGACTACAGCAATTTAAAGCAACGGTTAATAACGGTCCATTAGTTACAAGCGTTGGCCGTCTTACTGAGCAAAAAGTGTTGTTATTGTGCCAGCAGGTTAATGGGGTTTTAACTATTGATAAAGTGTGCCAATTAATTAATGAACATAATGGCAGACTTATTATTCTCGGCTCGGGTGACAAAGAGCTCGAAAGTATATTTACCAAAGCAATGGCGCGTAATTCCAATCTTTTATTTTTAAAGGGGTATGGGCAAGGTGTTGGCGATTTAATGTATCAATTAGGTGACTTATTTTTAATGCCAAGCTCGTTTGAACCGTGTGGTATTAGCCAAATGCTAGCAATGCGAGCGGGGCAACCGTGTTTAGTACACAGTGTTGGCGGATTAAAAGATACTGTTAAACACCACGAAAATGGTTTTAGCTTTAATGGAGACACGTTGGCAACGCAAACGCGTAATTTAATTAGCTGTTTAGACGAAACTCTCTTAATTAAAAAGCAAAATCCTAAAAGATGGCATAAAATTAAGCACAGCGCAGAGCTAATGCGTTTTTCGTGGCCACAAGTGGCAACTGATTATATAACAACCTTATACCGGTAAATCGTTTCTGTACTTTAAAGTTTAGTGACAAATCTACCTGCTTAGGGTTTAATTACTTAGTATTATATAAAAGCTAAGAAGTAGGTAATGTGTCTGTATTTGTTGCAAGGCAAGCAATATTCAATCGAAGTAAAAAAGTAGTAGCCTATGAGCTACTTTTTCGTGATAGTCCAAAAAATTATTTTCCAGATATTGCAGAAGGCCAAGCAACAGCAAGGCTTATTATGGAAAATCAATTAAATTTAGGTACACGCCATATTACATCAGGCAAAAAAGCACTTATTAATATAGGACCAGAATCACTAAAACTCGATTTATGTGCTTTCTTACCATGCCAAGACGTTGTGATTGAGTTGCTCGAAACCATAGAACCTACCGACGATAACTATGAGCTATGCCGAGGTTTATTTCATAGTAACTACAAACTCGCGCTCGATGATTTTGTATATAAACCACAATGGGATCGTTTTCTAAAGCTTGTGAAGCTCATTAAATTTGATATTGCAATTACACCTCTTAGCGAAATACAGCCCATAGTTACTAAGTTACAAGCGCATAAACAAATAAAAATACTAGCCGAAAAAATAGAAACACAAGAAGACTATAAGCTCGCCTTTGATATGGGGTTTGATTATTTTCAAGGCTATTTTTTTGCAAAGCCTACCATGATCAAGCAAAACGACATTGATTATAATTATGGTTTAGTCGTCGCTATTTACGCAGAAATAATGAAGCAAAGCCCTGATATTAAAACCATCGCAAGCCTGTTTGAGCTAGATGCTGCACTCGCATATAAGTTACTAAGATTAATAAACAGCGGTGTGTTTCCTATACAAAGCCAAATATCGTCATTAAAGCAAGCGCTTGTGTATTTAGGACACGAACGCCTGAAAAAGTTTGTGAGCCTTATTGTTACTGCTCATACAGCGGGTAAAAAGCCAGCGGAGCTAATGCAAGTATGTGTTATACGTGCTCGCTTTTGTGAGCTTGTGGCAAAAAAGGTTAATAAAAGTCATTCAGGCGAAGCATTTTTAACAGGGTTATTCTCGTTACTGGATGCAATCCTTGATCAACCAATGAGCTTGCTTGTTGAAAAGCTACCATTCCCTGATGAAATAAAAACGGCATTATTAGGGAACAAAAACACACTTTATTATATTTTGAACGTTGTTAAAGCATATGAATCAGGAAGCTGGTGGGCACTTGAACAAGCTGTACTTTTGTTGAATATAGACAGTGCTATACTACCTCCACTTTACCAGCAGTCAGTCGATTGGGCTGACAGTTATAAGAATAATATTTAACGGATAATAGCTTTAATGCGCAATTATAATATGGACTTTATTCGCGGCGTTGCCGTGCTTGGCCTTGTTTACATGAATGCTTACGCCTTCGGCATTTTTGAATATGGGTATTCCTCCTTAACTAATCCTCCTGTTAGCGACTCAATTATTCACACCCTTAGCAGCGTGTTTGTAGACGGGCGTTTTAGAACGCTGTTTAGTTTGCTTTTTGGTGCTGGGCTTTACATTCAGTGGCAACGTTACAAGTCTGAAGTGCAAATAAAAAGCAGGCTCTATTGGTTAATCCTCTTTGGTTTAGCGCATGGTTTTTTACTTTGGGCCGGTGATATTTTATTTGTTTACGGTGTATCTGGCTGGTTTGTTATTAAATATTTAGAAAGTGATAGCAACGTACTTTTAAAAAGAGGGCTTGCATTTACCTTGTTGTCGGGTGTAGTTACCTTACTTGTTATATCTAGCGTACCCGATGAAATAATTTACCGCGATACAGCACAGTTTATTGAATTATATAACCCACACTATATTGATTACTTTATTAGTAACCTTGCTATGAACACGTTAATGCTTGTTATGGTGCCAATAATGACAATGTGGATGTGCGTGGGCCTTATGCTTATTGGCATTTATTTATATAAACAAGACGTTTTTAGTAAAGGTTTAACGACTCAGCAATTAATAGTTTGCGGTGCAATGACCCTTGTTTTTTGTGGAATCAGGCTTTATGCATCACAGCTTAATGGCAGCTTAGGATATGGGGTGCAAGAATTTGTAAATATGTTTGCGGCGCTAGGTATGGCTACGCTGTATATTCAATTAATTGTTAAATTTTGCAATAACAGCGCACATGTTGGCACGCTTATTCAACAAGCGGGGCGCTTAGCATTTACTTTATATATTAGCCAAACACTCATACAATTATTGTTATATAAAGTGCTATTTACGCACTGGGTGCTCAATTTTGATCGTATTGACTACTGGTTAGTTGCAACGGCATTAGTTGCATTGCAGCTCATATTTACCTTTATATACAGCCGTTATTTTAACCAAGGCCCGCTTGAATTTGTATGGCGTAAATTAACGAAAGCAAAAATTAATGCTTAAACACCTATAAATTTTAAATTAGGGGCGAAAAAATAGTGTGGGTGGTTTACACTACTCGCCTTAAAAATTACTACGCTATAAGTGCCATGACCGAATTAAAACGTTTAAATAAATTTATTAGTGAAACAGGATTTTGTTCACGCCGCGAAGCCGATAAATATATTGAGCAAGGTCGTGTCAGCGTTAATGGCTACTCGCCTGAAATGGGCGTAAAAGTTGCTGCTACCGATGTTGTATTGGTTGATGGCAAGCCACTTAAAGCCACACCAAAGCGCGTTTATATCGCTTACAATAAACCCGTTGGTATTACGTGTACTACCGAAAGTAAAATTCAAAGTAATATTATTCGCGCGGTAAATTATCCTACGCGTATATTTCCAATAGGGCGTTTAGATAGACCGTCTGAAGGGCTTATATTTTTAACTAACGAAGGCGACATCGTTAATAAAATTTTGCGTGCGGGTAATAACCACGAAAAAGAATATGTTGTTACGGTTGATAAACCGCTTAATCGTCAGTTTGTTACAAAAATGGCCAATGGCGTGCCTATTTTAGATACCGTGACTAAAAATTGTAAAGTGACACAAACTGCCCCTAAAGAATTTAAAATAGTACTTACACAAGGTTTAAACCGCCAAATACGCCGTATGTGTGAATATTTAGGTTACGAAGTGGTGACGTTAAAGCGCACTCGTATAATGAACGTAACACTAAAAGGTTTAAAGGTAGGGCAGTGGCGTCATTTATCTGATACTGAAATGGCGCAAATAAACGACTCGATTTCTGACTCAGGTAAAACTCAAGAACATTCGCTTGATGCTAATAAACAATCAGAAAATAATACGCCGTCGATTCCTAAAAAGCGTGATTTTCAGGGTGAAAATCCTCGCCGTTTTAATAAAGGCGAACAAAGTGGCGAGCGTAGTACTGAGCGAAATTCAAGTCGCAACTCTGATCGCAGTAATGCTAATGGCGAGCGCAAAAATGAGCGCAGTAAAGCACCTTATCAAAAGCGTTCTACCACGTATGTTGGTAAGCCAAAAAGTATTAAAGAGAACAAGTCGTCACAGTCAAAACCTAGCTCGGGGCGTACCCTTAGCTTAAAAAAATAATCTGCACCTAAGTGGTATTCTACTACCACTGTATTTCTTGTACTATATTGCCAAGTGGGCTTGTAACGCCCACTAAATTTATATTGTTATTTTGCAAAGTCACCAATTTATTCTTATCTAAATACCATCTAAAAGTGTATTTTCTGTAGTTCTGTAAACTAAGCACAGTTAGCGTTGCACAACTGTACTCATAATCAGTTGGGCAACTACCTACCTCGAGTAATTGATGCTCTTGCTGCCATATATTATTGCTGTGTTTATTGGCCCATAATTTCACAGAAATACAAACTGACGTCCATAACCATAAGTAAATTAAAATAGGCAAAAACAGTGGTATAAATGCGCTGCGGAACTTCCCATGCTCAGCAATATACTTTTTAACTGTATGTTTAAATTCAAAGTTATTATTGTATTTTTTATATAGGTGCCTTAATAAAACAACCGACAACACTATCGCCGTTATTAGAAATAACGTAAATGTTAAGGTGTTATATATACTGTTGGGGATAAAAGCGGGGTCGGCTTGCTCATCCCATGCAAGTAAAACCAGCGGAGGTGCTGTTACTAAGAGTAATAAGGCGCTGTTGAAGAGTTGCTTAAAGGTCAAAGGGTATTCACTTATAAAATGTTGCTTGTATAAAGCCCAAATTAGCGCTTAATATTTCGCTATTAAATGCTAAAGCCAATATAAAATAAGAGTATACCTAAATAAACTGCAATCGCCGATAACGAGTTTTTAGAGCGCAGGCGCTTAACAAGGTCGCGTGTGCCATCAACCATGCCTGAAATCACCAGTACTAAACCACCTGTAAATCGGTAGTTGTTTAAGTTCACGTTACCATTATCGTCAGTTATAAAGCGTAAATAACCAAAAAGTATAAAAACGCTGCCCGCTATTAGTATCGCGGTTTTAAAATTTTCCAAGGCTTTTCCATAATATTGAGTTAGATACTAAAATGGCACTAAGTTGAGTCATGATAATTTTACTATATTTCGAATTTAAATTTTGCCTAAATCCATTAAATGGCCTCATTATGTCGCTATATTAGGCGTATATACGCTAAAGCCTGATTTATATTGTGCATTATCAAGTACACTTAGTTATATGAAGGGTAAGCTGTTAAGATGCGCCGTCTTAACAATGCAGAAAGGTTATAGAAGTAACATGTCAAAATTTTTCTTTATGGGTAAGCCCGATATAATGGGTAAAAATAACAGTAATGGATTTGCACCAAAACGTACTGCAAAGCCAGGCACAGAGTCACACCCGCTCACGTTAATTGTAAACTCAGTTGCACGACAATCAGAAATAGAAGCAATACTAGAAGAGCATTCGCTGTTTGCTTCAATTGAAGTTAAAGCTGAAGTACCAGAAGATATTCGCGAACTAGACTTTGCGCTTAGCAAGTCAAAACCACAAGTATTTGATAAAGTACCAGAGCGTAACGCACCTTGTGTATGTAGTAGCGGCAAAAAATATAAGAAGTGTTGCGGTTAGTTTATTAACAACTAAATATGTAGCCTTTCTTTTTTCATCGGTATTAAATAAAAATGCCACTGACCTTGAGCCAGTGGCATTTTTTAATGTTAACCGATTATATGCTTAACTACTTACGCGGTTCGTAATCAATTCTAAATATAACCGTGTAAAGTACTGGCACTACAATTAGAGTCAAAATTGTAGCAAAGCCTAAACCAAACATAATTGTTACCGCCATTGACTGGAAGAACACGTCAAATAACAGCGGGATCATACCTAAAATAGTAGTTATAGCCGCCATAGCAACTGGGCGTACACGGCTAACACCAGAGTCAAATACGGCCTCATAGGGAGATTTACCTTCCCTTAATTCGAGATTTATTTGATCAACTAATACAATACCGTTTTTAATAAGCATACCGCTTAAGCTTAATAAACCAAGTAGTCCCATAAAACTAAACGGAGCATTCATAGCTAACAAGCCCGCGCTTACACCGATAATAGCTAACGGAACCGTTGCCCAAATCACAAGTGGTTGCTTAAGCGAGTTAAAAAGTAATACGGTTACTGCAAACATCGCTAAGTAGCCCAGTGGTAATGAGCCAAATATTGCTTTTTGGGCCTTGCTTGATGACTCAAACTCGCCGCCCCATTCCAGTTCGTAACCGCGCGGTAATTCCATGTTTTCTATTGGTCCGCGAATACGTGCAAATAGTTTAGCAGGGGTTTCATCCCCTAATACATCGTGATCGGCCATAATAGTAATTGTACGCTTGCGATCGCGGCGTATTATTAGGCTGTCTTCCCACTGTACAATAAACTCGTCTACCACTTGGGTTACTGGTACAAATACACCAAGTACTGGGCTGTATATTTGAAGGTCGTGTACGCTTTCTACGTTTAAGCGCTCGTTAGCAGGAGATCGTGCAATAATAGGCAGCAACTGCGTGCCATCGCGATATACGCCCACTTGTTTACCCGATAAGCTTGTTAGTAATACATTGTCTAAGTCAGATTTACTAATACCTAAGCGGCGTGCTTTTTGCTCGTTAAACTGCGGGCGAATCATTTTAGTACGTGCACGCCAGTCATCACGAATATTGTACGCGCCATCGTCGTTACCAATAAGTTCTTCAGCTTTAGCAGCGAGTTGTCTTAAAATAACAGGATCAGGGCCTGAAAAACGCGCTTCTATTTTTGCATCAGTAGAAGGGCCAATTTCCATTGGCTTAATTTTAAGCTGTGCAGAGAGTGCATGATTATTTGAGTAATCACGTACAGTTTGCATTACAGTCGCTACGGCTTCTCTGTTGGCCACACGAATAATTAATTGCCCGTACGCGGGATATGACTTTTCTGGCGCGTAGGTAAGCATAAAGCGTGGAGCGCCTTGGCCTGTTGTACTTGTTACTTCTTCAACAAGGTCTTCTTTTTGCAAAAACTCTTCAAGTTTTTTAACGCCCTCTAGGGTTGAGCGAATATCAGAGCCTTGCTCTTGCCAGTAATCTACATAAAACATAGGTGTATTAGAGGCAGGAAAAAACGACTGTTTAACAGAGCCAAAACCAACAACCGCAGTACACAGTAAAACAACCATTAATATAAGCGTGGTTTTTCTAAAGTGCAGCGCTAAATCTAAAATCGCTTTGTAACCGTTAAAAATAAAACCTTTATATGGGTCTTCATCTTCTTGGCCTTCTTCGTTTTTAAACTCGTTTTCTTTGAACATTAAATTGGCAAAAAATGGCGTTAGCGTAATGGCTGTTATCCAACTTAATAAAAGCGAAATAAACAACACCCAAAACAAACTGCCGGCAAATTCACCACTGGCATCAGAGCTTAAACCAATTGGCGCAAAGGCAGTGACTGCAATGACTGTTGCACCTAGTAAGGGCCATTTTGTTTGCTCAACAATATTAACCGCCGCTTTGAGCTTTGTTTGCCCACGTTTAAGGTTTATTAGTATCCCTTCGGTTACAACTATTGCGTTATCAACCAGCATCCCTAGGGCAATAATAAGTGCTCCAAGCGATATGCGTTGCAAGTCGATGGCAAACAACTTCATAAATATAAACGTACCCAGTACAGTAAGCAGTAAAATACCACCAATTAAAATACCGCTTTTTAAACCCATAAATAACAGCAGTACTACAAGAACAATCGCAATAGCTTCAAGTAAGCTGATAATAAAACCATCAACCGATTTTTGAACCTCTTGTGGTTGGTTGTATACCGAATTTATGTCAATACCATGAGGGCGTTGATACTCAAGTGAAGCTAAGTGATCGTCAATGTGTTTACCCACATCAACTACGTTAACTCCCGACATAAACGACACGCCAATAAGCAAAGCTTGCTGAGAATTATAACGAATAACATTGTTAGGTACTTCTGCGTACTCTCTGTAAACCTTTGCTACGTCGCCTAAATAAATAAGCTCACTTGCACCAGGTTTTGAAATTAATAGCGTTTCGAGCTCTTTTACATCTTTAAATTCGCCAGTAGGGTGCAAGCGAATTGACTCATCGCCCACGCGAATTTTACCCGCATTAGAAACCGTATTTTGCGATTGCAGTAACTGAAATATATGACTGGGTGCAATGCCTAATTGAGCTAATTTACGCGTTGAGACTTCCACCATTACTTGCGGTTGTTGCTCACCTGCAACCGTTACTTTACTTACGCCTTTAACCAAGACTAGCTCGCGTTTTAAAAAGTCTACGTAGTCTTTAAGCTCGTCATATGAGTAGCCATCACCGGTTACCGAATACATAACACCGTAAACATCGGCAAAGTCATCTAAAATAGTACTTGGGTAAACGCCGCTGGGAAGCGAAGGGGAGAGGTCGTTAATTTTACGACGCATTTCATCCCAAATTTGGCGAAGTTGCTCTTTTCGATAAGTGCTTTTCATCTCTACCGAAATTTGCGACTTACCGTTAGATGAAATAGAAGTAACGTAATCAACATAAGGGAGTTGCTGAATTGCGTTTTCCAGAGGAAAAGTAACTTCTTCTTCAACTTGTTGCGGCGACGCGCCAGGGTACATGGTAATAACCATGGCTTTTTTAAGCGTAAACTCAGGGTCTTCTAATTGCCCTAAGTCAAAATACGACACGGTACCGCCAATTAATAGCAGCAGCGTAAACATCCAACTGATTACTTTTTTCTCAATGGAGAGTTGTGCAAAGCTCATAATTATAAGCCTCGCTCTTTATTCCATGCTCTTACTTTCATGCCTTCTTTTAGTGAATGCACACCGGCAGAAACAACAATTTGGCCTTCTTTAATACCACTTAACACCTCAATACCATCGCGGTGTAGCTGGCCAATTTTTACTGCTTGTTTATGTACTTGGCTAGTTTCTGAATCAAAAAGCCACACGTAGGCATTATCTTTAATAGACTCTTGAGGTTCAGAAAACACTGATTCAATTGGCAGTATTGTGTAAGACACTTGCGAGCGAGTTACTTTACTTAAATCAATAAATACACTGCCCGTCATACCCGCTAGTAAATTAAAGTCCTCAGGTACTGGTAGCGAAAACACAACTTTATAGGTAAGCGTTGCAGGGTCTGCTTGGGTATCCCACTCTTTAATATCAAGTGTGTATTCTTTATCGTCAAAGCCATCGAATTTTACAGTAGGGTGGTAATCAGTGCCTTTTTGAAAACGAGCGACAATTTTTTCAGGAACCTGAATTTCTACATCCATTAAATCGCGTGTTTCTAAACGCAATATATTTTGTTTGGCTTGAATGTTTTCAAAGTTTTTAACAAATACTTTTGCAACTGTGCCTGAAAATGGCGCGCGTAGCTCGCTATACTCAAGGTTTGTTTGTGCAATTTTAAATGCAGATTCAGCAATTTGCATATTAGCAGTGGCTTGATCTAATTCTGATTGGCTGGTGATTTTTTTCTCAAACAATTGCTCAATGCGGCCAAGTTGTGACTTTGCCAATTCAAAGCGCGCTTTGCGCTCATCAAACTGCAACTGAAAATCTTCAGGGTCCAGTTTTGCTAATAAATCACCTTTTTCAACGTGTTCACCAGCAAGCACAGGAAACTTAATAAGTTCGCCGTTTACCCTAAAAGCAAGGTAAGAGCCTTGGTTTGCAACAACTTCAGCAGGAAAGCTGCGAATGTTAGTTTGAGAATCATGACCTATGTTGAATAATTTAACAGGGCGAATGGGCTCTTCTTTAACTTGTTGTTCTGGCTCAGAACAGGCTATTAAGCTTAATAAAGTCGTAGTTAAAAAACATAGACGAAAGAGTTTCATGTCTTCTCCGTTGCAATGATGGCAAAATAATTAAGTGCAGCATACGCTGCAAACATATAAAATAAAAATCATTAAATTTTAGAAACTCAATAAGTTTTACTTATAATGTTGCAGAGTGCTATATGAAGCTGAATCAATTAATAATTTTAGATGCCATAGTGCAAAGCGCAAGCTTAAGCGGGGCAGCACTAAAGCTACATAAAACGCAGCCAGCTCTTACACTTGCTATTAAAAATCTAGAAGAAAAAATAGGGTTTGAGTTACTTGACAGAAGTAAGTACCGATTACAGCTTACTGAAAAAGGGCGTATTTTTCACCGCGAGGCGCAGCAACTTCTTCATGCCAACGACGAGCTAGCGCAGCTTGCTAAAGAATTGGCACTCGGTAATGAACCCCAATTTAGAATTTGTTACGAACAACTTTGCCATACACAGAGTTACAACGAGATCATAAGTAATACTTTTAGATTGTTTACCAGCACCGAATTTAGCTTAACAAGCGGGAAGCGCTTTATTTCGTTAGAGCAAGTAAATAGTGGGCAAGCTGAATTAGGCATTGGCCCGTGGTTTGATTTATTTCATGCGACAGGCGATTTAGAAAGCGTACCTATAGGTAGGCTCGATATTGGTATTGTCAGCGCTAAAGGCGTACTCCCTAAAAAGCTAACCTATAGCGAACTACAAACGTATCCGTGTTTAGCCATGTTTGAAAGTGACTTGAGTATCGACAGTGACAGACTATCGTACTCAAAAGGCTCCGCCATGATGAAAATTGATGATGTATCGACCTTAAAATCGTTTTTACTTTCAGGTGCAGGTTGGGCAATGATGAGCCTAGAACACTGCGCTCCTGAAATAAAAGCAGGCTTACTTCAAGAAATACACATAACTGATCGAGAGCATAAATTTAGCGCACAAATTAGAGCCTTTAGACAACATGCAGTGCACCACGGCCCTGTAGCGCGTACTATTTGGGAGCAGTTTAAAGTACTTAGTGAGGCGTATTTAAATGAACACTGATATTGATAAAGAAACACTTATTTATACTGTTATTGCAGGCATACCAATAGGTAAAGTAGCAAGCTACGGGCAAGTTGCAGCTCTTGCGGGCTACCCGCAAAACTCACGGTTGGTGGGGCGCTTATTAAAAATGATGCCAAACGACTCGGTTATACCTTGGCACAGGGTAGTGAATAGCCAAGGTAAAATATCATTCCCTGAAGGTAGCGAAAAATACCAAGAACAGCGCGAAAAGCTATTATCAGAAGGCGTACTGTTTAAAAGCGACAAAGTAAATATGCGCGAGTGCCGGTGGGAGTGATATGACTATTAAGGGCAGGTAAGTGCCAGCTGCTGACCTTCAAGGCGTGAATCTAAAACTTTGTTGGGTGGCGCCTTCGGCTTAACCAACCTACATTTTGACGTAGGTCGGATAAGTGGCGAAGCCACGCCATCCGACAAAAATGATGAATTTACTAGAAACAGCCCAACTTACCGCGTTGATGACACTGAAGATTACTTTTTAAAGCAAAATATCAGTTTTGAGTGTTTTATAACTTGGGAGTTAAGTGGGTGAGCAAAGAGATGGACGGCTTTGTGCTAACTGCAGACGGTCAGATGTCATAATGTCTGAAGTCAAGATTTGATAACCATATAGAAAGCTCTTTGAGTTTTCCGATACAGTTGTGTTAACCAAAACATAAACTGTACCTCGAGGAACTTAGTATGAAACTATATGGTGGAATTGACTTGCATTCAAATAATAGTGTGATTGCTATTATTGATGAACAAGGTGAAACGCTTAGCTGTAAGCGTTTAAATAATGACATGTCTGTCATTTTATCTTTTTTAGCCCCTTATAAAGACAAGCTAGCAGGACTTGTTGTTGGATCAACATTTAATTGGTAGTGGTTAGTTGATGCATTAATGGATGATAAGCTTTGTTGTTTTGTTTAATACTGATTCATCATACTTCACATCTCCTTCAACACATGCTTAGAGAGCCTAATTGTTTTTTATTTTAAGAACTTTTAAAGATAAAGCTTTGTAGTGGCTTAAATAATGCATGTATTTTGTATGAATCATGCTGAAACTTAAAAGGACGTTTTAATGGCGCTATCAGTAGTAACAAATACAGCATCACTCAACGGGCAGCGAAACCTTAATAAATTCGGTAAAGACCTTGAGGTTTCAATGCAACGTCTATCTTCAGGTATGAGAATTAATAGTGCAAAAGATGATGCAGCTGGTATGCAAATATCAAATCGTTTGACTTCCCAAATTAATGGTATATCAGTTGCTCAACGCAATGCCAATGATGGAATATCTATATCGCAAACTGCTGAAGGAGCTATGGAAGAGTCTTCGAGTATCCTACAGCGAATGCGAGTATTGTCTTTACAATCTGCGAATGGCTCAAATAATGGAGATGATAGGGCTGCACTACAAAAAGAAGTGACAGCGTTGCAGCAAGAAATAACCCGCATAGCGGAAACTACTCAATTTGGAAGTATTAGTTTACTTGATGGTACGTTTGGTACAAAGCAGTTTCAGGTAGGTGCTAATGCAAATGAAACAATTAATTTAAATTTGAATGATGTTTCTGCTGACGCTATTGGAATTTATAAAATTGAACCAATTTATTTTCCTGCAGCACCATACCCTTTAGATACAATTACATCGTTGAGGTTTTCAACTTCTGATTTATGGACCTTAAATGGCGAAAGTATCAGTATTCCAGCAGGTACTGGAGCTAGTATTGTTGCTGACGTTATTAACAATAGTGGTGCTGATGTACTTGCCTCTACAAAGTTAGAAGCTCGGATAGAAGGACTAACTTCAGCAGATGATGGTGTTATGAGCTTTAAGAAGGGAGGCATAGTTATAGATAGCTATGATCTGAGTAAATATAGCGGTAACTTTGACAGATTAATGGAAGATCTTCAGTCTGATGGTTATGAAGTGATAGAAAGAGATAATGTAGCAGGGGCTACATCCACTTCATTTGATGTGTTCGGTGTTGATGTTGATGGCTTAGATATGACATCATCTCCAACAGTTAAGCTAGGCCAACTTGTTGATGGCGCTCCAGTTGGTGCTCTACAGTCACCAGTAAACCCTAACAATGGAGCATCTGTTTTCTCTAAATTAGAATTGTCCTCTTCAGATGAAATTAGCGTCAATGGAGGAGATGTTAATCGTTACTTAAATGTATCTCAAACTGGTGGAGTAAGTATATTAGATCATGTTGATGACATAGATATCTCAGGTGAAAACTCTGATGGGGCACAATCAGCTATCGAGGTAATTGATGCTGCTTTAAAACAAATAGATGCAAATAGAGCAAATTTAGGTGCAATACAAAATCGACTTAATCATACGATTAATAATTTAGCAAATATTTCTGAGAATGTTTCTACTTCCCGCAGTCGTATACAGGATGCCGATTTTGCTATTGAAACAGCTATAATTACAAAAAATCAGATATTACAACAAGCTAGTACTACGGTTCTCGCTCAAGCAAATCAGGTTACTCAAGCAGCCATTAATTTACTTGGCTAAATTACGTAGTCATAAATTTGAGCTATTCGAATTATACAAGTAGTTCTAGCTTATTTAATAAACGTAATTGCTAATTGAAATATAATGGCAAACACACCCAGCAATAACAAATAAGTGCCAAATAGCGTGGCTAAATTGGGTGCTTTTAGCGCTGTAAAATAATGTACCTAAACTATAAAAAATGCCGCCGGCAAGTAGCCAGTAAAGTGCTTTTACATCAACACTAGAATAAAGTGGATACACTATAGCCAGTGCAAACCAACCCATGAGCAAGTAGGTGGCGAGCGATATTTTTTTATTACCGTTTTTTACAAATACTTTGTACGCAACGCCTGCTAGTGCCACCGCCCAAATAAATGTAAGTGTGGCCCATGACCAAGCACCAGTTAATGAGATTAATAAAAAGGGAGTGTAGGTGCCGGCAATTAATAAGTATATGGCGCAGTGATCGCACTTTTTATAAAAGGCTCTTAAGCGCGGTTGAATACTGGCGTGGTACAAAGTGGATGACAAAAACAGCACAAATAGGCTGCTGCCATAAATTGCAGTACTAACATACGCGTTAGTGCTGGTGGCTTGGTTAAATAAATCCCACATAACAAATGCGGCAAATATAATACCGAGTGCATGGCTGATTACGTTTAATTTCTCTTCTTTACGGGAATAAGGCGCTTCTAACGACATAAATGCTCCTACCACTATTGGAATTAATTTCAGTGTACAACTGTACGCTGAAAGTTTCAATCCTAGCTGTGAGTAATTCTAAATAACTTTATTTGATACGCTACTTTAGCTTTTACTTGATTTTAAAGAGAATTAATTCACTACGCGGATTCAAACCTGAAGTGCATAACGTTTAGGCGGCTTTAGCCGCCAAGTGATCCTGCATCAATTTTGCAGGCGTTTCAAATCCAAGTGTCTTCCTCGGACGATTATTAAGTTGCTCA
>NZ_JADYXA010000044.1:0-26646 GCF_015864495.1 Pseudoalteromonas sp. SWYJZ98
GATGTGGAAGTGGTGTGAGCCATTAAGCTAACTTGTACTAATTACCCGTGAGGCTTAACCATACAACGCCAAACGCGTTTTATGCGACAGTTTAGACAGAAGTTAATATAACTAAAGTAGAAATTACTTAAAGAAAGACTTAAAAAATATTATCAGATATTTTCCAAATTCAGTTAATGCGTAGAGATACGAATTAACGCCCAAATTTGCTTGGTGACAATAGCGTTTTGGACCCACCTGACTCCATGCCGAACTCAGTAGTGAAACGAAACAGCGCCGATGATAGTGTAGCATTTGCTATGTGAAAGTAGGACATTACCAGGCTTCAAATTGTAGAGAGCCCGACTAGAAATAGTCGGGCTTTTTTACGTCTGAAGAAAAGTGAAATACGCGCAATTAATAGGCACTCACATCAGCACCCATCGCGTAGGTCGGGCGATCGTAGCGACTCCCGACGTCAAAAGCATCAAAAACCTTCGCTCGACAATGAGTGGTAGCATTTGTACTATGGGTAAATAATACCAATTGGTTTAACATCTGACCTAATTAAAAGCGTTAATTATCTGGTCTTGTGATAAGTATTGAACATGATCTTTAAGCCTTTATATACGCTTTGGGTAGGTTACTGAAGAGAATAAAAGTAGTTATGCAGAGGTTGATATAGAGGTTCACGCATAGAACTTAAATCTAATGGGCATGAGGTTTTTAAATAATAGTGTTCATGGAGTGCCTATCTAAACTTGCAGTATTAACTACCCTTCATTAATTGTTTTATAGCCAGATAGGCGTTTAGGGGCTGCTTTAATTTCATATGTACTGAGCGTTATTAATTTTTAACCCTAAGATTAACGAAGGCCATATACTTTATATTAAAAACTATCGACAAGACTTACTGAAAAGCAATTCATGTACTCCTTCAACTAAAGTTTATTTTGTATTCTCTTGGTTCTAACTAACCACCTATATACGCCGATAATGAACAATGCAGCAGATCCGAAGCCACTTAACACCCAAATGACTTTTAAAATGTTACCGCCAATGCTGCCGTCATGTAGAGGGTGTATCCAGTTTTTTATTTTACTAGCCGTACTTTGCTTATCTATATTAAACACGCTCTCTAACTTTCCTGTAAGTGCATTAACCTCTATATAGCTATGTGGAAAGCGATACGAAGGATCGTTTACAGTTTGAAATCTTAATCTGTAAATAGCATTTAAGTTTGATGGTGTTTCAATCCAAGCTAAACGCGCATTCGGTAATGCTTTTTCAGCTATTAATACCGCTTGTGATAAAGAAATATCGGTTTGTTTGCTCGGTTGAATTTGTGTTTTTGGTGGGGAGTTTATATCGCTAACTAGAGCGGTTAATATAGGATCTGTTTGTTTTGGAATAGCGAGCATAACACCTGTAACAGTTAAAGCTAGTAGCGGTATGCAGAAGGTTAAACCAATTAGTCTATGCCAGTCGTATAGCAAACCTATTTTAGAGCTACGAGATTTAAATCTTAGTGTCTTTACCCACTGCCCAGGCTTTGGAAACCAAGCAAAGAACCCAGAGATAAGAAGAACTATTGAGGCTATGCCTATATAGCCAACGACGAGAGTGCCCGTTGCTCCTGTTAGTAATGAAAAATGTAAGTTGTACATCCAAGTTACTAAGTATTTCCCCCAATAATTTTTACGTATTACTTTATCACTACTGCTAGATAGCCATACCATTAAGGGGGCAAAGCCTTGCTCTTTTGTTTCTATTGGATTGTAGTATCGCGCGGGAATTACTGAGTTTATACCTGTGTTTTCTAATCGCCATGGCCCTTGCTTTGAAGGGAAATTGGCTCTTAGCGTATTATATGCTTGATCCCAATTAGGCGTTTTTATGTTTGTAGTAGCGTCATTTTCTGGATTTAGCAGTAAGTCTATTTGCGGATAGTAAACTAATATAGAGCCAGAAAGAGTGATAATAGTAAGTAAAACACCTACTGATAGGCCTAAGTATAAATGTAACCGCCTGAATGTTTTTCGCCATGAAAGCTTTAGTGTCATTAATTAAATAGCCGTAATGAGTAATGCAGGTTTATTGGGTATAAAGGAATGATTAATTACGCGGTATATTATATGGTTTTTGATATGAGTTGTGCGGCATTTTGTCGCACTTAGTAAATTAGGTATTTAGAAAGTAAAACGCCAGCCCTTGGTTGGCGTTAGAATACAAGCTTGAAGCTTATTTAAGCTTTAGGCCCTGCATTTTTTATATCGTCAGATACGTCATACTTAGCAAAGTTTTCAGTGAAGTCAGCGGCAAGTTTTGCTGCATATTCATTGTACTTAGCTTTATCTTCCCACGTATTTATAGGATTAAGTAAGTTAGTATCTACACCTGGAACTGCTACCGGTACATCTAGGTTTAAAACATCAATGTGCTGAGTTTCAACACCGGCTAATTTACCAGATACGATTGCATCAACTACTGCGCGAGTAGTCGGAATATCAAAGCGCTTACCTGTGCCGTAAGGACCGCCAGTCCAACCTGTATTCACAAGGTATACTTTAGCGCCAAACTCGCGTACACGCTTCATAAGAAGCTCAGCGTAAACACCAGCAGGACGTGGGAAGAATGGCGCACCAAAGCAGGTTGAAAACGTTGATTCAATATCGCTAGTAGAGCCAATCTCAGTTGAGCCAACTTTAGCTGTGTATCCACTTAAGAAGTGAAAGGCAGCCGCTTCTTCGCTAAGAACAGATACCGGTGGTAATACACCGCTTACATCACAAGTTAAAAATACAACAGCTTTTGGTTCGCCTGCGCGGTTTTCAATTTTACGTTTTTCAACATGTTCAAGTGGATATGCTGCACGGCTATTTTGAGTAAGGCTAGTATCGTTAAAATCTGGAACGCCTTTTTCATCTAGCACTACATTCTCTAAAATAGTACCAAAGCGAATTGCATTCCAAATTACAGGTTCGTTCTTTTGTGACAGGTCGATACATTTAGCATAGCAACCGCCTTCAATATTAAACACGCTTCCAGGTGCCCAACCGTGTTCGTCATCACCAATTAAAAAGCGAGTAGGATCTGCTGAAAGAGTTGTTTTGCCCGTACCAGATAAACCGAAGAATAATGCTGTATCGCCTGCTTCACCAACGTTAGCAGAACAGTGCATTGGTAATACACCTTTTGCTGGTAGTAGGAAGTTTTGTACAGAAAACATCGATTTTTTCATTTCACCGGCGTAGCGCATACCTGCTAGTAATACTTTACGCTGTGCAAAGTTAATAATAACGGTGCCATCGCTATTTGTGCCATCACGTTCCGGCTCGCATACAAACGAAGGAACGTTCATTACTTGCCATTGTGGTAAGTTTGAAGCGTTATAGTTTTGTGGTTCGATAAACATGTTTTTGGCAAAAATATGGTGCCACGCTGTTTCTGTAGTTACGACTACAGGTAGATAATGCTCAGGGTCAGCGCCAACTTCTAGGTGAGAGGTGAAGTGGTCATTACTTTGAACATGTGCTTCTACGCGAGCCCATAATGCGTCAAATTTTTCTGCATCAAATGGGCGGTTAACGTTGCCCCATTGAATGTCATCTTGAGTTGTTGCTTCTTGAACAATAAAACGATCTTTTGGTGAACGGCCAGTTCGTTTTCCTGTAATTGCAACAAAAGCACCATTTGCGGCTAAAGTACCTTCGCCACGGCGGATCGCATGCTCGACAAGTTCAGCTGCGGTTAAATCGACAAAACGTGTAGCGCCTGTAGTCATGTTTATACCTAACTATAATGTGTGAGAGTTTGAACGGGATAGCTCTGGGGTTATCAGTGCCCTTAAGCTGAAATTATAGTAACAGAAGGTTTTGAGATATTCGAGCCCGTAAAGCCTCTAAAAACACATATATTTGCTAAAAAACATGAATAATTTCAATGATACCGGTGTCAGTAAATTAACAAAATTCATGACACCGGTATCATCTTTTTATAATATAAAACCGCATATTTTGCGGCTTTAATTACTATATATAAATGAAGCTGAACATTTAGTTGAAAATGCTTTTTATGTCTTGTTCGTTAAAAACATACTCTTTTAAACAGTAATGACAGTTAATGTTAACAGTCCCTTTCTCAGCTACATCTTTGAGTAGTTCTTCTTGTCCAATATTAACAAGTGCAGTAATTGTTTTATCACGACTACAACCACATTTGAATTTAATAGCTTGAGGTTCAAATACGCGAGGATTATCTTCGTGATAAAGACGTGTAAGAACAGTGTTCGCATCTAAGTGTAACAACTCTTCATTTTTAATCGTGTTACTTAATGCTTCTAGGTGTGCAAAGTCTTCAATTGATTTTTGTTTATCAACTGGAAGCACTTGTAAAAATAGACCACATGCTTTTGCGCTACCTTCAGTAGTGTCAGTTGCAAACCAAAGACGTGTTTTTAGCTGCTCAGATTGCTCAAAGTAACTTTCGATACATTCACTAAGAGTATCATGCTCTAGCGGCACTATACCCTGGTAGCGCTCACCTTTTTCAGGGGTAATAGTGATTACCATATAGCCTTGGCCAATAAGCTCTTTTACAGTTGTGCCCGTAATTTCGCTTTGCAGGCGTGCAATGCCACGCATATTTTGTTTGTCATCACCATTTATAACAGCATATTTAACTGGGCCATCACCTTGAAGCTGTACAGCAATTTCACCTTCAAACTTTAAGGTGGCAGTAAGTAAACAGGTTGCAACGAGTAACTCACCAAGTAATGCTTTAACAGGGTCTGGGTAATTATGGTCGGCAATCATTTCATTATAAGCACTCTCGATTTGTACGAGTTCGCCACGAACATCTAGTTCGTTGAATAAATAACGGTGAAGTAAATCTTGTTGCATGAGCGGCTATACCTAACTTGATTTCATTTTTAAAAGTTCGCGTCTTTGCTTTTTATCCGGTTTTTTATCCGGATGGGGGGCAAAAAAGCTGTTATTTTTGCGTGCGATGCTGTTCTCTTCGCGTTTAGCAATACTGGCATCAGATTCTTGATACATGGTCTGTGCAATGGGGGCGCTTTGGCGTTTTTCAAGCACTGAGAGTATGGTTATCAGCTTTTCATCTACTCCTTGTGCAAGTTTTATGTTTGCGCCAACTTCTACTATTTTACTCGCTTTTGTACGTTGTCCATTATAATGCACTTTACCGCCTTGTACCATTTCACGTGCAATAGCACGAGTTTTATAAAATCGCGCAGCCCACAACCATTTATCTAATCGAACTTTTAACCCATCCGCATGGTCTGAGTTGGTATTAGCATTACTTTTTTTACTCATAAGGCATTTCCCCACGTTTTATAGCTTAAAATTTATCATGAAATCATCGTAGGATGAAGGTATTACAACAGCCGTTTACTTTTTATACGGTTATGTAAAGTTAATTTAATCTGTTTACAAAGTTTAATATTAGTGTGCTTGTTGAAAGAAAAATGAAAGGGTACTATGGGTACGCGCTAACGCAGTAAATTAAAATAAGAACACTATTTATGGAACAGCAAATCCAACAACTAAAACAATTTTTAACTCGTTTACCGCATGCTAAGTTAAGTGCATTAGTGACACTCTTAGTTGTTGTTTATCTTGCATTTTTATTATCAAAACTTGTTTGGCTTTTGTGGCCAAAACCACCGATAACTCTGCTTACCCCTAGCCATCATGCTAATCAGTCATCTGGTGCGAGTAATAACTCTGCGCAGCATATTGTTGAGCAATTCTTATTTGGTAAAAAAACTGTAACAAACAACAATAATACTGCAAAGCAATCGCAGGTTATAAACAACGCGCCAGAAACACGCCTAAGTATAAATTTAACCGGTATTGTAGCGGTTAATAACGATGATAAAGCAGGTATCGCAATTATTGAATCACAAGGTAAGCAAGTAAGCTATCTTGTTGAAGAAGTTGTATTAGGCACGCGTGCTGAAGTAGCACAAATATTACCAGATCGCGTTATTTTGAATGTTAATGGGCGTTTTGAGACATTGATGCTTGATGGGCTCGATTTTAATAAAACGGTATCTATGCCAGTACTCGCTGCCCGTGATGATGCTGAAATGGGTCCGCAAAAAGTAGAGCCAAGTGAACTACAAATAGATGCTACTGCAGATCCAGACGTTAAAGAAGCAATTATAGAAACACGTGAAGAACTGCTCGAAGAGCCAGGCAAATTATTTGACTATATACGTGTTTCACAAGCTATGAATGATGGCGAACTAATCGGATATCGTTTAAGTCCAGGTAAAGAGCCTGAACTGTTTAAACAAATGGGATTAAAAAATAACGATTTGGCTATTTCTATAAATGGCTATCAATTAACAGATTTAAAACAGGCTATGTCAGCTATCAACGAGCTGCGTAATAGTACAGATGCCAATATCACTATAGAACGTGATGGTGAACAAATCGATGTGCAATTTAGTCTGCAATAATTTAGCTTTGGAGTTTTAATATAATGGTTCAGGTGCTACACCTCAAAAAAATTAAAAAAGGGTTAGCTAAGTACGCAGCACTTTTTTTGGCGGCAAGTATTTCTTTGTCTGTTTCTGCTGTTGAATATGCTGCTAACTTTAAAGGAACTGATATCAACGAGTTTATTAATATTGTTGGTAAAAACCTTAATAAAACAGTGATTATTGACCCTAACGTGCGCGGCAAAGTAAATGTTCGCAGCTATGAGTTAATGGACGAAGCACTTTATTATCAGTTCTTCTTAAATGTATTGGAAGTTTATGGCTACTCAGCTGTTGAAATGGACAATGGCATAATTAAGATAGAAAAAAGTTCAGACGCCAAAAAATCAAATGTACCACTTATTGACGAAGGTAGTGAAGCTAGCGGCGACATGATGATTACACGTGTTGTACGTGTTAAAAATGTAAGTGTACAAGAGCTTGGCCCTTTGGTTCGTCAATTTAGCGATCAAAAAGATGGTGGTCACGTTGCCAACTTTAATGCGGCTAACGTTATGATGCTAACGGGTCATGCAGCATCGGTTAATCGCTTAGTTGAGATTATTCGCTCTGTTGATCAGGCGGGTGACAAGCGTGTAGACATCGTTAAGCTTAAATATGCGACGGCAGATGATGTTGTCTCTGTGGTAGATAATATTTATAAAGACAGCGGTAAAGGCAGTGTACCTGAATTCTTAATTCCAAAAGTTGTGGCTGATGGCCGAACTAATAGCGTTATTGTAAGTGGTGAAGGCCAAGCACGTACACGTGCTATTGAGCTCATTAAGCGCTTAGATGGTGAGCTAGAAAGCCAAGGTAACACCAAGGTGTTTTACTTAAATTATGCTAAAGCTGAAGATTTAGTCAAAGTATTACAGGGTGTTAGTAAGTCCCTTGTTGAAGATGCACAAGGCGGTACTACTAAAACTCGTAGCAGAAGCAATAATGAAAGCAGTATAGAGTCTCACCCTGACTCAAACTCATTAATTATTACCGCACAGCCAGACACAATGCGATCACTTGAATCTGTAATTGAACGCCTTGATATTCGCCGTGCCCAAGTACTAGTTGAAGCCATTATTATTGAAGTTATGGAAGGCGACGGGGTTAATTTAGGCCTGCAGTGGATTTCTGAGCAGGGCGGTATGCTGCAGTTTAACAACGGCACTACGGTTCCCGTGGGTTCATTAGCTGTTGCTGCAGAGCAAGCACAAGATACAACCGTAACTAAAACTATCATTGGTACAGAAACTGGAACCGTTACTAGTTATGACGAAACGACTGAGGGTGACTATGATGCGCTTGCTTCATTGCTAAGTGGCATTAATGGTTTAGCGCTAGGCGTTGTTAAAAATGATTGGGGCGCAATTATTCAGGCTGTTGCCACTGATACAAATTCAAATATATTGGCTACCCCTTCTATTACTACAATGGATAACGAAGAAGCCTCTATTTTAGTCGGTCAAGAAGTGCCTATTATTACAGGCTCACAAACGGGCAGTAATAATGCTAACCCATTTCAAACAGTTGAGCGTCAAGAAGTCGGTATTAAACTGATAGTTACGCCACAGATTAACGATGGCTCTGCAGTACAACTTACTATTGAGCAAGAAGTATCGAGTGTAAGTGGTGCAACTGCTGTTGATATTTCAGTTAATAAACGTGCAATTAAAACAACGGTTATGGCCGATGATGGCGGTATGGTTGTACTTGGCGGTTTAATTGACGAAGACGTACAAGAAAGTGTTTCTAAGGTACCGTTATTAGGCGATATCCCTATTTTAGGTCACCTGTTTAGATCAACAAATACAACGCGTCGTAAGCGTAATCTTATTGTATTTATTCGGCCAACCATTATTCGTGATGGCGTAAGCATGAATAAGTTAAGCTTTAATAAATATAACTTTATTCGTGGTGAGCAGTTTAAACAAAAAGAAGACGGTATTGAGTTAATGCCAATGACAGATACGCCTATTTTACCTGAGTGGAATGACGAACTAGTACTTCCACCTACGTATGAAGAGTCTCTACGTAAACAAAATGCACAAGAGCGTAAAGATGACTAATGCGATTCAAGAGATAAACCAAGATGTGGTTCATCCTCAAACGCATAATCAGGATGAGCTATTAACGAGTGATGTGTTAGTTGAGTTACCAGCAAAGCGTTTGCCATTTTCCTATGCAAGACGCGCAGGTGTGTTGCTTGGTAAAAACAAAGATCATCGTATAGTTTACTACCGTGGTGAGCTAGATGTGGAAGTACTATTAGAAGTACGCCGTATCGCAGGCCATGGTTTTACACTTGAGCAATTGGATGATGATAAATTTGAGCTATTGCTTGAAGCGTCATACCAACGTGATAGCTCTGAAACACAACAAATGATGGAAGATATTGGCAACGAGGTTGATTTATTCTCGCTTGCTGATGAGCTCCCGCAAACGGAAGATTTACTTGCTGGTGACGATGATGCGCCAATCATCAAGCTTATTAATGCCATGCTAAGTGAAGCGATTAAAGAAGGGGCTTCTGATATTCATATCGAAACCTTCGAGCAAGAGCTTGTTATTCGCTTTAGGGTCGATGGCGTGCTTAAAGAAGTACTTAAGCCTAATCGTAAACTTGCATCGTTACTTGTATCTCGTATTAAAGTAATGGCTAAGCTTGATATAGCCGAAAAACGTATTCCACAAGATGGTCGTATTAGTTTACGTATTGCTGGGCGTGCAGTTGATGTGCGTGTATCTACAATGCCATCGAGCTTTGGTGAGCGCGTAGTACTGCGTTTACTTGACAAGAACAACGCGCGCTTAAACCTTGAAGATTTAGGTATGACCGCAGAAAATCGCGCTTTGTTTTCAGATTTAATTAGTAAACCCCACGGCATTATTTTGGTAACAGGGCCAACGGGTTCTGGTAAAAGTACCACTTTATACGCTGGTATGAGCCAAATTAACTCACGCGATCGTAATATTCTTACCGTTGAAGATCCGATAGAGTACGAAATTCCAGGCATTGGGCAAACACAAGTTAATGCAAAAGTTGATATGACATTTGCACGTGGTTTACGTGCAATATTACGTCAAGATCCTGATGTAGTAATGGTGGGTGAAATACGCGACCTTGAAACTGCGCAAATTGGTGTTCAAGCGTCACTTACCGGTCACCTTGTTATGTCTACTTTGCATACAAATACCGCATCGGGTGCAATTACACGTATGGAAGATATGGGTGTTGAACCCTTTTTACTTTCATCGTCGTTACTCGGTGTGTTATCGCAACGCTTAGTACGTACGTTATGTAATACCTGTAAAGAAGGTCACACGGCTGATGAGCATGAATGCCAGCTGTTAGGGGTTCCTTTTGAAAGCCAACCGACAATCTATCGAGCGGTGGGGTGTGAAGAGTGTAACTTTAATGGTTACCGTGGTCGTACAGGTATTCATGAGTTACTTGTAGTTGATGAAACCATACGCGAAATGATTCACAACGGTAAAGGCGAGCAAAGCGTAGAAAAATACATTCGTAAGCGCAGCCCAAGTATTCGCCAAGATGGGTGTAGCCGTGTACTGGCAGGCAAAACAACGCTTGAAGAAGTATTGCGTGTTACCCGTGAGGAAGGTTAACTATGGCGGCGTTTGAATATCGTGCCTTAGATGGCCGAGGTAAAGAAAAAAAAGGCATTTTAGAAGCCGATACAGCTAAACAAATCCGCCAAACTTTACGTGATCAAAAACTAACGCCGCTTGAAGTTGTTCCTGCGGCGCAAAGTGATAAACAGGTCAAAGGCGAAAAAGCCCCTTTACTCGGTGGCTTTTTTAAGCCGACAATTTCAACCTCAGACCTAGCATTAATTACAAGGCAATTAGCAACACTTATTCAATCGGCACTTCCTGTTGAAGGCGCTGTTATGGCGGTTGCTGAGCAATGCGAAAAGCCGCGTTTAAAGCGGATGCTTATGTCGGTACGCTCAAAAGTAGTTGAAGGTTACACCCTTGCCGATGGTCTTAGTGAGTTTCCTCATGTTTTTGACGATTTATATCGTGCAATGGTAGCCGCAGGCGAAAAGTCGGGTCACCTTGACCAAGTACTTAATCGTTTAGCCGACTATACCGAGCAGCGCCAACATATGCGTAGCCAAATAACTCAGGCTATGGTTTACCCTATTATATTAGTGGTATTTGCAATTGGTATTGTGTCGGTATTACTGGGTACCGTAGTACCAAAAATATTAAAAACGTTTGAAAAAACGAAACAAGTACTTCCTTGGACAACCGAATGGGTTATGGCAGGCAGCCATTTTGTGCAAAATTATTGGTTTATTAGTTTAATAGCTATTACAGCTATAGCCATTGGTATTAAGCATGCACTTAAGCAGCCTAAAATACGTTTTTGGTGGGATGACCGAGTGCTACATATGCCAGGTATAGGTAAAGTGGCTCGTGGTATTAACACCGCACGTTTTGCGCGTACTTTAAGTATTTTATCGTCAAGCTCGGTACCATTACTTGAAGGAATGCGTATTTCGGGTGGCGTATTAATTAACGAAAAAATTAAAAAAGCGGTTGCAGATGCATCCGATAGAGTGAGTGAGGGTGCAAGCTTAAGAGCTGCACTTCAGCAAACTAAGTTGTTTCCACCAATGATGCTGCATATGATAGCAAGTGGTGAAAAATCAGGTGAACTAGAGCAAATGTTAGAGCGTGCTGCAAATAACCAAGATCGCGAATTTGAGAGCATGGTTAATGTATCGCTTAAACTACTAGAGCCTGCGATGATCGCCTCAATGGCGGTTATTGTATTATTTATAGTAATGGCAATATTGCAGCCAATAATGGCGATGAATAAAGCTGTTGGACTTTAAGTTAGAATAAATTTTTAAATATATTAGTGGTTTTACCTAAACCATTTTTACTTAATGTTTTTAGAATAATGAGGTAATTACGTGAATAAACAATCAGGTTTTTCTTTACTAGAAGTGATGGTGGTACTGGTTATCATCGGGATGATTATGTCAATTGTTGCACCTAACATTATGGGTCAGCAAGAAGAGGCTGCTATTGATAAAGCACATCTAGATATCCAGCAATTAGAAGATGCAATGAGCTTATACAAGCTTAAAAATAAGAGCTACCCAAGCACAGAGCAAGGTCTTGAAGCGCTAGTTACCCAAACAAGCATTGAACCGGTTCCAAAACGTTTCCCTGATGGTGGCTTTATTAATGAATTACCAGAAGATCCTTGGGGTAATACTTATCAGTTAATTAGCCCAGGTGAAATTGGCAAGTTTGATATTTTTTCTATGGGCCCAGACGGTGAAGCAGGTACTGATGACGATATCGGTAACTGGGACGAAGAAAAACAATAATGCCTAGGTACACCGTTCTGTATGAACATGTTAATGCTAGAGGCTTGCTATGAAAGCAAGCCTTATGCAGCGCCATGCAAAAAGCAGAGGCTTTAGTTTAATAGAAATTTTAGTGGTATTAGTGATCATCGCTTTTGCCACCAAAATGGTGGTATATAGCTTAGAAGGCGGTGCTGAGGAGGAGTTAGATACTCAAGCACTAAGGCTGCATACCACCATTAATATGGCATCGGAATTTGCCATTTTAAACCAAGTTGAATTGGGCTTATTAGTAGAAGAAAATACATTAGAGTATTTAGTTTTCGATGGTGAAAAGTGGATTACTTTTGACCGTGAAGATCTTTTTAAACCAATAGAATTAGACGAAAGATTAAAGCTCACTCTTAACTTAGAAGATTTAGCGTGGGCGCAAGATAACCTCTTAGAGCAATCTAACTGGCGCGAGCTTATGAGTGGCGGCGATGAAGACAGCTTGCTTGAGCTAAAAAAGTTAAAAATCCCACAAGTACTTATTTTATCATCAGGTGAGGTAAGCGCGTTTCAACTTATATTAGAGTTAAAAGAGCAAAGCGAGCCTGTGTATTACATTGAAGGTGAATTTACTGCACCAGTAAACTTTCGCCGAGAGCCAGAATAATGAAGCGCACTAAAGGGTTTACCTTATTAGAGGTGTTAGTGGCATTAAGTATTTGTGCCATGGCGGGTATAGCTGCAATGCAAGCAACAAGCGAGCATATACACCATTTAACGACTATTGAAGAGCAAACCTATGCATCTTGGGTCGCCGAAAACGTTATTATTGAACAGCGTACTAAAGGCGAACAATGGCAAGGTAAAAATAACCTTAAAGGCAGCGAAGTAATGGGCGGTGTTGAATGGTTTTGGCAGCAAGAAGTTACAGCGACTGCTGACAAAAGCTTTGTAAAACTAACCATAAATGTTTTTACGGATGAAAAATATGAGCATTCAGCATATGAGTTATCAACGTATTTAAATAAAGGCAAAAAGTAAGTGAAGCAGCGCGGGTTTACATTACTTGAAGTTATGGTTGCACTGGGTATTTTAGCTTTTGTTATTATTGCTACGCATCAAATACTCGAGACGACAACAAGAGCAAAAGATGCCTCCGATGAAAAGATTGCTGAGCTAAATGGATTGCAAACAACATTTAGATTAATGGATCAAGATTTTAGCCAAATGACCAAACGCGCAGTTCGCAATGAGTCGGGTGATGTTCAAGAACAATATTTACTTGCTGGTCGTTACGTTTTAGAAAGCCAATACGATGGTATCGCGTTTGTACGAGATGGCTGGATAAATCCAATTAACTTATTGCCACGTTCAGAACTACAAGCTGTTGGTTATAGAGTGATTGACGATAACCTTGAGCGTGTTTATCGGGTTTATGTTGATCAGCTTGATAATATGGAGCCGCGAGTTCAACGTGTGCTAGAAAATATTGAAGAACTTAAGTTTGAGTTTTTAGATGATAAAAACGAATGGCAAGAACAGTGGGAAATTAAAGCCCTCCCTAAAGCGGTTGCTGTTACGTTGCAACAAATAGAAGCAGAGCCAATTCGTCGTGTATTTTTAGTTCCTGGGCAAGGCAAAGTTGTTGCTACACAAACTACGGATGTGAATAATGGTTAAGCAGCAATCATCGCGCGGCGCAGCACTTGTTATTGTTTTGTTTATTGTGGCATTAGCGGCTATTTTAGCAGTAGAAATGAGTGCTAATTTAATGGTTCAAGTGCAAAAAAGTACAAACTTGCAAGGTCACCAACAAGCTAAATGGTACGCCTACGGTGCAGAAGAGCTTGCTATTAAAGGGCTAATACAAAGTAAAAAAGATGATGCCGATAAAACAACACTCGATCAAGTGTGGGCAACTCAAGGAGATGCTTCATACCCTGTTGATAACGGCACGTTAAGTGGCAAAATTACAGATTTACAAGCATGTTTAAATTTAAATGCGTTAGCCATAGCGCCAGAAGAAAATAGCGCAAGTAAAACAAACCCTGCACATAAAGCACTCTTTGCATTACTTGAAAACATTGAAGATTTACCTGCTGACGAATCAGAAGAGACGATGGCAGATAGTGTGTTTGATTGGCTTGATGAGAACAGTATTACGTATCGCTCAGGTGCAGAAGAAGACGAGTACTTATCACGAGATTTTCCGTATATGACAGCCAATAGTTTATTTGCATCAACATCGGAGCTGCGTTTAGTTAAGGGCTTTAACCCATTAGTGATGGAAAAAGTATTGCCATATGTATGTGTAATACCAGGCAGTACGCTTTTATCTATTAACGTAAATACATTATTGCCAGAGCAAGCGCTCATACTCAGTGCCTTGATAGAAAGCTTAAGCTTATCTGGCGCAGAAGCGGTGTTAGGCGCAAGACAGCAAACTGGCTTTGACACCATCGATGAATTTTTTGAACAGGTGAAGCAGCAAGGCGGTACTAATACTGACTCAATAAAAAGTCTATTTAGTATTAAAAGCGAATATTTTAAATTACAAACGCAGGCAAACTTTGTCGACCTGCGTTTTTCGATGACCACATTACTGCACGCTAAAGACGGCGACGTAACGATACTGGCGCGAAAATTTGGAGGCGTACAGTGACAGAAATACTGTTGATCCGCACGGGTCAAACCGAACAAGAATTACTTAACTGGTTAATTTACTCACCACAAGAACAAGAAATAATAGCCAGTGGCGAGTTACCAAATGCAGAGCATTTAAGTGAGCTAAGCGAAAAAGCACTTACCCGAGAAGTTGTCGTGTTATTACCCAGTGACCAAGTGCAATTAAAAACGGTCGCTTTGCCAACAAAATGGAATCGCAAGCTTGAGCAAGCATTGCCATACATGCTTGAAGAAGATATAGCATGTGACGTAGATGAACTGTTTATAGCAGTAGCGCAGCCGACAATGCTTGGTGAGCAACATGCAATTCGTGTAGCAATGACAGACCGTGAATGGTTTGAACAATGGCTCGCATTATTTGCTGAGCATAATCTATCAGTATACAGAATATTACCCGATGCTTTGTTGTTACCGCTTGCAGATGATGGTGCCGTAACTGCTATTGAGCTCAACAACCAATGGTTGTTTAAGCAAGGGCAATGGCATATTAGTGCGGTTGAATCTAGTTGGTTGAATGGCTATTTAACAGCCATGGGTAACCCCGACATTAAACATTTTAGTCCTGCTAATCAGTTTCCTGAAAGCGTTAACTTACAAGCCCAAACAAGCGATTACGACTTACCTTTAGCATTATTTGCAAAACAGTTAGATAGCGTTAATTTTAACTTACGCCAAGGTATGTATCAGCTTAAAAAACAAAGCGCTTTGTGGTGGGGTTACTGGAAAGGTGCCGCAATTATAGCAAGTGTTGCATTGGTTTCTACAATTACAATAAAAGCTATTGAGTTACACCAACTTAATACACAAGTAGAAGTAGCTAAAGCTCAAGTAGTCGACAGATATCAAAAAGCATTTCCGGGAACTAAAGTTCGCCCTAATCTAATTAAAAGCCAAATTAAAGGCGCGTTAGATAAAATACAAGGCTCAAGTGAATCCGGCTTTTTAGACTTAACGGCTAATTTGGTTGATGTATTTTCGCAAGTCAGCGAATTTACACCTGAAACACTTCGTTATGACAAACGTCGTAATGAGCTGCGCATTCGTGCACGGGCTAAAGACTTCCAAACTTTTGGTAAAGTAAAAATCATACTTGAAAAGCAAGGTTTAACTGTTGAGCAAGGGTCTTTAAATAATGACGGTGATTATGTCGTAGGCGAAATTAAACTGCGAGGTGCAGTATGAAAAAGCAGTTAATGAAACAGTGGCGTTCGCTTAAAGAGCAAGAACAACAATTGGTAATGGTCGCTGGTGGCGTGTTTATTATCTTTGTTTTAGTAATGGGGATATTTAGGCCATTAAATAACGCGATAGAAAAAGCACAGCAATCTCAAATTAAACAACAAGAGCTATTAGCTTGGGTTGATGACAGTATTGTTAAGCTAAAGGCTGCAGGCAACACCAGTGTTGCTAGCAATACAAACTTAAGCCAAGTGGTAAACTCTACTCGTGGACGCTATAAAATCAATATTAGTAAAATGCAGCCCAGTAGTGATTCACTTCGTTTGACGCTTGACTCAGTAGAGTTTAATCAGTTAATAGAATGGCTAGATGAGCTAGTAAATCAGCATGGTTTAAAAATTGAAAATTTAGATTTAAGTCGCGATGATAAATCAGGCTATGTGCGCGTAAGCCGTTTAGTATTAGAGAATTAATTAATGAAAAAAATAATAACGTTATCGGCTGTCTTTTTAATTAGTTTTATTGTGTTTTGTATTATTAAATTACCAGCACATATTGCACTAGATATAGCAAAACCGTACTTTCCAAAGCAATTAGAAGTAGGCCAAACTGTAGGCACTGTTTGGCAAGGTCAAATGATGCAAGTTCGTTTTGATGGTGAACAGTTAAATAATGTGCGTTGGGATATTGCAGGCTGGAAATTATTTACAGGCAAACTAAATGCGAACATAAAATTTGGTAATCCACGAGAACGCAGTGATATTTCGGGTTACGCAGATGTAAGTTATGGGTTTTTTAATAAAAAAGTAATAGTGACTGATGCCCTAGTACGCTCCACTGTAGAGCGTGCAATGCAGCGTGTGCAACTTCCTCTGCCTGTTACCGCTAAAGGGCGTGTGATTTTAGAGCTTGATGAATACAGCTCAGGCGCACCTTATTGTGATTCACTAAAAGGTGAAATAGCGAGCCCTGATATTGATGTTCAAGGTTTAAATGGATGGTTTAATATTGGACCTCTAGCTGGTAAGTTAAGCTGTAAGTCGGGTGATGTTGCTATATTAATTGACCCAGATAATACGCTTGGCCTTGAGGCAGATGCTACACTTAAAGCTAATTTCGACTTTAGAGTGGCAGGTTATGTAAAACCAGATGCCAACTTACCTAAAGATGTACATGATGCGGTTAAGTTTTTAGGCCGACCAGATAACCAAGGTCGCTACCCGCTCAACTTTTAATGTTTTAATATAAAGAGTTTTAATGCAAATACCCCAATTTACTGAGTTGCACGCAAAGCAGCTCAGCTCATTTTTAAATACCCAATCTCAAGCAATGACCCTTGTACAAAGCCAAGGCTATTTATTTGGTGTAATTTGTTCGCCCAACCCATTAGATGTACATGAGTGGCTTGAGCAGATATTGCCAAACACAGCTGATGATTTAGATGAAGAAATGCTTTTTTTGTTTATGGCGCTTTATCACAAAATTAGTGAGCAGGTGTTCGAAACTGGATATAAATTACCAGACACATTTGATGCGGAATTTTGTAAGTCGTGGAGTAAAGGCTTCTTAGTTGCAACGAAAGCTTATGCAGAACCTTTGTTAAATGCACCGCAATTAGACGTTGATTTTAAACAAGCACTAGAAAGTGCGTTAAGCACACTAAGCTTTTTTGCACTCGACCAGCTAGCAATAGCTCAGATTGCCAAACAAAATAACATGACAATAGAAGCTTTGTGTCAGTATCAGTATGAATCTATGGGTGACTTTGCATTAGGGTTTGCTGAACTAATTGAAGTGGTCGCAATTAATAGCGGCTTGATAACCGACGAGAGTTGGGAAGAGTAATTATTAATACTAGGCGCTTAGTTTAATCTAAGTGCCTAGCTCTAATATAATATCCGTACAGCCTTGTTTGCACTTTACTATGCCTTTACCAGGCTCGCTGGTGGCTAAATCAAGTGTTAAAACCCCATTACACTTCTCACACTCTAATGTTTTGCCTTGCGCTAATTGCTTGAGCATATTGCGCTGCTTATGAAATGAGTCGCTTGCTTTTTTATTTAATCCTGAAAAATCCACTACTTTGCTCGCTTTTGTTCTAATGCTTCAGTCACTATTTTACATACCGTATTTAAACGGTCGTCATAAAAATAAAGGTTTAAGTCACGCTCACGACAATAGCGTAGGTGAAATAACTGAACAGAGTCATCTGTTGTAAACGTTTTTTCTACATACTCACCTTCAGATTCAGATAGTTTAAGTTGACTGCTGATCCTATTTTTAGCCATATTTGCAGCTGGGCTTCTATTGACCTTGCTTGCATCACTTAAAAAGCCGATGCCTTCACCTAGTAACCTTTCGCGAGGTTCTTTTATAAGTGGGTGATCGATTGTAAAAAAGGCAAGGATCACAACTACCAAAATAATAAATTTTTTCATGGATACGTAAACCTTGATCTAAGTAGGGTTGAATTACCATGCAGTGTAATAAACTGCATTTTAAAAGCAAGTAACTGGGATGAATAAATTATTAGTAATCTATACCAGTAATTTTAACCAACATTGTTATAATGGTTAACAGCAGTCAGATATTTCTGAAATATCTGAAAGTATTCGAGAAGGCAATTTATTAAAGTAAATATGCCTAGCAAGTAACTTGCTAGCTTTAAGTATAGAGTGCTTGAGTATTGCTGGATTTTTATTTCCAAGCGGCGTTGAGGAACTTCGATGGACAAGCAAATTAAAGTAAAGAATATCCCTGTAGAGGTGAAAATCCAAAAACCGGATTTAAGCCGTCAAGATGATAGGTTCAATCCCCGAAATCGTATTTATGTGCGTGCTGTAAAAGGCCTACATCAATTACTTAGACAGCGCATTGGCTTCTTAGGCCTGCTTGCGTTTATGTTACTACCTTGGATTAATTTTAATGGCCAGCAAGCTGTGCTGTTTGATCTAATTGGTCAAAAATACAATATTTTTGGTTTAACGCTATGGCCTCAAGATTTTACTATATTAGCGTTTATCTTTATGTTGGCAGCATTTGCGTTGTTTTTAGTGACTACCTTCTATGGACGGGTGTGGTGTGGCTACACATGTCCGCAAACTGTTTGGACTTTTATTTTTATTTGGTTCGAAGAAAAGCTTGAAGGCACGGCTAATCAACGTAAAAAACTCGATCAACGACCCATGAATTTTGATAAGTTTTGGCGTAAGACGGCAAAGCATACTAGTTGGGTATTGTTTTCGTTGTATACCGCAATTTCTTTTGTTGGTTATTTTACGCCAATAAGGGAGTTACTCCCTGACTTTGTAACGTTTGATATAGGCGGTTATGCACTAGTCAGCATTATTTTCTTTGCTGCGTGTACCTATGGTAATGCCGGTTGGATGCGAGAAATTATGTGTTTACACATTTGCCCTTACTCTCGTTTTCAATCAGCTATGTTTGATAAAGACACATACACAGTAACGTACGACGAAAGCCGAGGTGAAAGCCGTGGTCCTCGTTCACGTAAAGTAGACCATAAAGATTTAGAGTTAGGCGACTGTATAGACTGTAACTTGTGCGTTCAAGTGTGCCCAACAGGTATTGATATTAGAAATGGGCTACAAGCTGAGTGTATCAACTGTGGTGCATGTATTGATGCGTGTGATGGCGTAATGGATAAAATGGAATATCCGCGTGGGCTTATTTCATATACGACTGAGCGAAATCTCGAAACCCCAGAAAATAAAACGAATCCACTGCGAGCTAAAATTATTGGTTACACGGTCATACTTGTTGTGCTTACGGGAGCGCTTGTCGCTAATATAGCACTGCGTAAAACAATGGACTTTGATATTATTCGTGACCGAAACCAATTATATCGTGTCGATTTTGATGGTTTAGTAGAGAACACCTATACATTAAAGGTAATTAATAAAGCGCAGTACGAGCAAACCTTTAATATTAAAGTACAAGGGTTAGATAACTTTAAGTATATTGGTAAGCAGTCATTTACTGTGCAGGCAGGGGAATCTCATAACGTACCATTGTCACTTGTAATGGACCCTTATGATTTGAAGGCGCCGATGACTGAGTTTAACTTTGTGCTTTCACCGGTAGATGAGCCGGATGAGACAATATCGCAGTCGAGTAACTTTTTTAAAGCGCGATAATCGCAACTTACCTTAATTAGCTAAGTTGATATAGCAATTAACAAAAGCGGGTATATAACCCGCTTTTATTTTATATAAGAAGAGTATGAGTAAATTTAGTTTTATTGACTTAACACCTGATCTAATACTCGATGCAATAGAAAGCGTAGGTGTGTATGCCGAATCTGGTTTATTAGCGCTCAATAGCTATGAAAACAGAGTGTACCAATTTAAAGCGGATGATGGCCTGCGTTACGTAGTGAAGTTTTATCGCCCAGAGCGCTGGAGTAAAGAGCAAATTCAAGAAGAGCATGACTTTGCATTTGAACTAGCGGATGCAGAAGTACCCGTTGTTGCCCCTATTTTATATAATGGACAAAGCTTATTTGAACACGAAGGGTATTTGTTTGTGTTGTTTCCAAGTGTAGGCGGGCGTTTATTTGAGGTTGATAATTTAGATCAGCTTGATGTAATGGGGCGATTGATTGGCCGTATGCACCAAGTAGCTAAAACAAAACCTTTTACTTACAGGCCAACAGTTACCTGCGAGGAGTATTTGCATACAGCCAAAGTTCATCTTCAAAAAAGTAACTTAGTGCCCATGGGAATAAATACTGCTTTTTATACTATTTTAGATTTAGTGATAGAGCAGGCGCAAAAACAGTATAAAGATGTGCAAAGTATTCGCTTACATGGTGACTGCCACGTTGGTAATATTTTATGGGCAGGTGATGCGCTAATGTTTGTTGATTTAGATGACAGCCGCCAAGGTCCTGCAATCCAAGATTTATGGATGATGCTCAGTGGCGATAGAGCGACGCAACTGTTACAGTTAGACACCCTTGTAAATGCGTATGAAGAGTTTTGTGATTTTGATCACTCTCAACTCAAATTAATTGAACCGCTGCGAGCAATGCGTATTATTCATTATATGGGATGGGTAGCTAAACGATGGAGTGATCCTGCTTTTGTGCGGAACTTTACATGGTTTGCTGATGACAAATACTGGGAGCAACAAATTTTAGCACTGAAAGAGCAACTTGCAGCATTGCAAGAAGCACCGTTAAAGTTATTGCCGTAATATTTTATTTAAAGACAAGTACAACGAGATACAAATGCTTAAAAAATTAAAACTGAGTTTATTGCTTTTATGTTTACCATTTGCAGCACTTGCTGCACAGTTTGAAGTTGATAATCAATACACTGTTATAGATGTAGACAAAAGCAAGTCACCGCAAGTAACTGAGTTTTTCTCATTTTACTGTCCACATTGCTTTAAGTTTGAAGCAGTAGCAAAAGCAATTGAAAAAGGCTTGCCAGAAGGCGCTGAGTTTATTAAAAACCACGTTAACTTTTTAGGTGGCGTGTCACCACAAGCACAAAGTAATTTAAGCTTTGCTTACTTAATTGGTAAGCAGCATGGTCAGGCGCAAAGTATTAGCGATCAAATTTTTAAAAGTATCCATGTTCAACGTGCACCATTAACTGAAATGAAAGACGTTAAAAAATTACTTGAAGTAAATGGTATTGATAGCGCAACATTTGATCAAGAGATTGCAAGCATGCCTGTTATTTCAGCTGAGCAAGCAATGCAAAACAAACAGAATAAATATTCAAAATTAGGCGCACTTACAGGTGTACCTACTTTTATTGTTAACGATAAATATAAAATAAACCTCAACACCATCAAAAATCAAAAAGAACTTGATGAGTTAGTAGCGTTTTTATTAGCACTATAAATTTCGGAGTATAATAATGATTAAATTAGTTAAAGCAGGTTTGCTTGCAATATTACTTCCTATGGCAGCAACAAGCTTTGCAGCAACGTATGAAGAAGGCGTGCATTACGACGTAGTTTCTGAGCGTGCAACTAAAAAGCCAGAGGTTAAAGAGTTCTTCTCATTTTACTGCCCTGCATGTAATAACATGGAAGCACTAATTGGTGAGTTTAAGCCTAAGCTTGATAAAAACGTTAAATTTAAAAAGAGCCATGTTGATTTTGTAGGTGTACGTGACCCAGAAAACCAACAGATGATGAGCCAAGCATTGGCGACAGCTGAAGTGCTTCCACAAAAAGATCAGATTATTTCTGCAATCTTTAATCATATCCATACAAAGCGCGCTAAATTTAATGAGCTTGCAGATGTAAAAGATATATTTGTAGCGCAGGGCGTTGATGGTGATAAGTTTGATAAGCTGTTTAAAAGCTTCTCGGTACGTACGCTGAGCTCTAAAATGAAACGCGATCAAGACTACTTTAAAGAAAAAGGCGCACTACGTGGCGTACCTACCTTTATTGTAAATGGTAAGTACAAATTAAACCTAGGTCGTGAGTCGGGTATTACTAAACCTGAAGACATTAGCAAATTAATAAATTACTTAGCTAACAAGTAACTTTAGCTAAAACAAAAAAAGCTCCTTAAGGAGCTTTTTTTATGGGTAACGTTTACTGAGCGTATTTATTTGCGCTGTAAGAAAACGCCCGACTCAATGTGATGCGTATAAGGGAACTGATCAAATATAGCAAAGCGCTTAACGTTATGCGTACGTGTTAAGTGATCAAGGTCACGCTCAAGGGTTTCAGGATTACACGATATATAAATTATGCTTTCGTAGTTAGCCACTAAGTCACACGTTAATTCATCCATGCCCGCGCGCGGTGGATCAACTAATATGGTTTGGCAGTCATAGCTTTTAAGGTCAATACCGTCTAAACGAGAGAAAGTACGCTCGCCATTCATTGCTTGGGTAAACTCTTCACTCGACATACGAATAATATCTAAGTTCTCTACATTATTTTTAGCAATGTTGTACTGAGCAGAGTGAACAGATGATTTTGATATTTCCGTCGCTAATACTTTATTAAAAGAACCCGCTAATGCAATTGAAAAGTTACCGTTACCGCAATACAGTTCTAGTAAATCATTTTTAAGTGGTTTACATAAATCTTGTGCCCACTCCAGCATATTAATATTTACTTTTGCATTAGGCTGAGTAAAGCTATTTTCTACTTGTTGATATATAAGCTCTTGGCCATTAACTGTTAAATGTTCAGTTACAAAGTCATCACCAAGTACTTCTTTTTGTTTGCGTGCACGGCCAATAAAATCAATTTTGTATTTACTGCTAAGCTTTTCTTTAAGTGCTTTAATTTCACTTAACCATTCATCATCCAGTGGTTTGTGATAAAGCAAGCTTACTAAAATTTCACCGCTTAGCGTTGATAGGTAATCGATTTGAAATAACTTACGGCGTAATATTTCACAAGGCTTAAGATTTTCAATCATCACCTGCATTATTTCACTTACTAGAGGCGCTGCTGGGTCAAATGTATCAACACGGATTTTTTCTTTTGTTTGTTGATCAAACATAATGTGAAACAGATCGTCACCGTCGTGCCATACTCTAAATTCAGCACGTTGGCGGTAGTTAGTTGGCTCTGAGCTAAATACTTCTAGTTGCTCCACACCAAAACGTTGAAACTGTGCACTAATACGCTGCTCTTTTTCACTTAACTGCGCTTGGTACTGTGTGGTATCTATTTTAATAACTGCCATTAACGCTACTACCTTATCTAAGATCTGTTTATCGGCGCTATTGTAGGGAGCGCTGCGTATTTGTCTAGTTTTGGCTAGCATTTATGCTGTTTTATTGAACATTGTACTTTAGTTTTTGTTGTTATAGCCGATAATAAACTACGCACGCTTAGGAGACGAATCATGAAAATAGGTAATTATGGCTTTACGCCAAACAACAACATCAATAAATTCAATAATAAAGCTGATATACAGCAACCTACAATTACGTCTCCTCAAGATAGCTATCAACAACGAGGCCGAGAGTTGGCTGCAAAGGTGCTTGGCGATAAAATGGCTGAGCAGCTTGGATTACCTATCGCAGAAAAAAAAGCAGATAAACCACTATTTGATTTTGATGAAATAGTAAAAAACGTACTCGATTTTGTAAGTAGTGCTGTAAATAAAGCAAAAGCTAACGGCGCTGATGACGAAAAGCTCAAAGATATGCTAGGCGATGCGCGCAAAGGAGTCCAAATAGGGATTGATGACGCTGTTGATGAACTCAAAGGTACTGGCGTATTTAATGATGACATGGAAGAGGGCATTAATAAGTCCAAAGAGGGAATTTACAATGGACTGGATAAGTTTGAAGAGTCGTTATTTAACCCACAACCTGCCAGCGTAAATATAAGCCAGGCTCAATATGTCAGTATGACTAGCAATGCAGAGTATAAATTCACTACCGCAGAAGGCGATGAGGTAAGTATTAGCTTTGCTGATGCATTTGAATCTCAATCGGCAAGTGGCTATCAGCAAAACAGTAATAGTGAGTCGTTTGCAAGCTCATCATCGCAATCTCGACAGGTATCATTTTCGATGTCGGTAAATGGTGACTTAAACGAGCAAGAGCAAGAAGCTATTAATGCGATGATGGAAGACTTACAAGATTTAAGTAAAACCTTTTTTGGTGGTGATTTAGATGAAGCATTTGAACAAGCGCAAGAGCTGAGTTTAGACAGCGATCAGCTGGTGGCTTTTTCTATGGATTTACGCCAAACAAAAACAATAGCAACAGTTAAAAGCTATGAAGAATATAAACCAGCACCAGAAAAACAAGTAGCAGAGGGGTTAGCCCCTTTTAATGACGACCTTAAAAATGCTTTTGAAAAAGCGGGTGAGCTTGGATTACAAAATCAGCTAGCTGGCATTCTCCAATGGTTAAATCAAGATCAGGAACAAATAGATAAGTTAGTAGATTATACAAAGTCTATGTTCGAAAACCTTAATCAGTTAAATTCAGCAGCCGACAGGCTTACTGATTTAGAAGCCACGCAAAGTTAAACTACTTTCTTTTATAAAAACCTCATGGCAAACTGCCGATCTTAAAGTAAAGTAGGAACGGTAGTTTGTCAGCGCATATAATGGTCTTTGATTCAGGTATTGGTGGAACTACTGTACTTGAACATATCAAGCAAAGTATCCCCAATGCTCAGTACAGCTATTTTATGGATAATGCATTACTACCTTATGGTGCTCAGTCCCAACAAACTATAATTAACCGATTATGTTCACTTATTCATTTCATCAAAGCCAACACGCTTAACGTCGATTTAATTGTAATAGCGTGTAACACCGCTTCTACATCTGCACTCAGCGCTGTTCGCCAAATTACGGATATTCCTATTGTAGGTGTTGTGCCAGCAATAAAGCCTGCGGCAGAATTAACACGCTCAAATCATATTGGCTTGTTAGCCACACCGGCAACGGTCGCCAGTTCATACACAAAAACATTAATTGCTGAACATGCACGTAATGTAATCGTTAACCTTTATAGCAGTGTTGAATTAGTAACGTTAGCTGAGGAATGCTTTTTTACAGGCTCTTTCGATACAAATAAATTGTATCAAGTACTTGATGAACTACATATAGATAAAACTATAGATGTACTTGTACTAGGGTGTACGCACTTTCCGATATTAGCAGGGCCGATTAGTCAGTACTTTGAAGGGAATGTAAAATTACTTGATTCAGGTGTAGCGATAGCAAATAGAGTCAACTTCCTACTTAACCAACTTAACTTATGTGTGGATAAACAAACAGACATAAAAAAGCCGCTGCAATATTATGCAACGGCTGATGTGTTTAGCAATAAGCTAGCGGTAAAGCTAGTTACACTGACTGATCCGTCTCAGTACGTAGAGCATTAGAATCATCTTCTTGTTTTTGTTTTGCTTCACGTACCTTTAAAGTACGTTGTTGGAACTCGCTATCGTTCAAGTTATCAATTGCATTGTCTGCATCAGCTTGCGCCATTTCAACAAAACCAAATCCACGACGTTTGCCAGTATTCTTATCCTTTAATAAACGAACATTGAATACTTTGCCTTGTTCTTCAAATAATGCACGAACCACACCTTCGTTTGCACGATAAGGAAGGTTACCAACATAAAGCGTTTTTGTTTTAACTTCAGCTTCTTCAGTCACATCAGATGATATTGCAGCAATAGCAATCGCACCTATTAATAAACCAGCACCAAATAGTAATGCAGGGTTTAAAGCTAAGCCGCCTAAAGCAAACTCAACAACAACAAAACCAACTACAGCAAGAATAACAGAGAAGATAAAAGATTTTTGATCGGGTAATTTCATTTTAGATCTACCAATAAACAGGAAATAAACATTAATTTAACATTGTGAACTTGCTATCTTAACGCCTAAATCAAACATAGCAATGATATTTGTATTAAATAATAAATAAGAGCATAAAAAAGCATCATCTTAGACGGGTTTTCATGTGGTTTTACGTGGTTCTGTTCTATTTTTGTTCGAACAGTAAAAAGATCTAAAAAAAGGGTTGATCTGTTTTCGGATCTCCCTATAATGCGACCCCACTGAGACGGGAAACGCCAACGCATAGCGAGGCACGAACTACTCAGAGAGTTAAATAAAACTTCGGTTTTAAATCTTCTAAAAAGAAAGTTTAAAACTAAGTGTTGACTCAAAAAATAAAGGGTGTATTATNTAAGTGTTGACTCAAAAAATAAAGGGTGTATTATTCGCATCCCTTGAGACGCCAAAGCGACTCAAAACGTTCTTTAACAATATAAAGCAATCATCTGTGTGGGCACTCGTACAGATTGAGTTCTAACAGCCAAGCTACTTCGTTCTTTATTGAGCAAGTAATGAGGCAAACAAATTAGAGTCTCAATTGAAAACTGAGTGACCAACAGAATAGTTATTTCGGTAATTATTCGGCACAGTCAATTCAATATCGAAAGATATTAAAATAAATTCAGAATTCATTG
>NZ_JADYXA010000045.1:0-26629 GCF_015864495.1 Pseudoalteromonas sp. SWYJZ98
AGTAAGACCTTTACCAGCCTGAAGTTCAGCTAATGCTTTGTTGAAATCGAAAGATTGAGTCATGTGTCACTCCTGTTTTCTTAATAATACTGAAATGACACAGATTTCTAAACACTACCTTTGTTTGGGAGTATTCAAGTGCCTTGAGTACTTTGCTTATATTCCCTATTTTAATTTGGTTTTTAAGACACTTATCTTTTAATTGGCAAAATATTACGGCCTCATTAGGTATGTACTTTGCTGCCTCTATTATATTTAGCGTGTTACACGTTGGTATTATGGTAGGGGTTCGTAAATTCATATATTTGTTGAATGATGGGTCTTACAACTTTGGACTTAGCTGGTTTGAGCTTATTTATGAATACCAGAAAGACGCTATAAGCTTTGTGTTTTTCATCGTACTTATCAAAGTATATCAATATGTGGTGCAGCAGTTACTAGGTGAAGCCTCTTCAATTGAAGAAAGTGAGCAGCAAACAACATCGACCATAAACCGCCTATTAGTTAAAAAGCTCGGAAAAGAATTCATTATAAAAATAGAGGATGTTGATTGGCTTGAATCGTCGGGTAATTATGTAAACCTACATATAGGCTCACGTATATATCAGTTAAGGGCAACGCTTACAGCATTAAGTAAACAACTTGAAGTGCAGGGGTTTTGTAGAATTCACCGCAGCCATGGCGTAAAACTCGATAAAGTGGAGTCTATTACACCACTATCCAGTGGCGACAGTGAAATAAAATTAACTACAGGTAAAGTACTAAACCTATCTAGACGCTATAAAGAGCAATTTAAACTTCAACTAAAATAAAAAAGGCTACCTAAGTAGCCTCTAATTGTTATTTTTTAACTGGGCGTTTCCAACCCGTTAAATTACGCTGTTTAGAGCGTGCTATTGCTAATTGGTCATCTTCAACGGTACTGGTGATCACAGAGCCTGCACCAATTGTTGCAGTTGCGCCTATATTTACTGGGGCAACGAGTGATGAATTAGAGCCAATAAAAGCATTATCGCCAATAATAGTTTTTGATTTATTAACACCATCGTAGTTGCAGGTAATAGTGCCAGCGCCAATATTCACTTTTTCGCCAATTTCAGCATCACCTAAATAACTTAAGTGGTTGGCTTTTGAGCCTTTGCCTAAACGGGTTTTTTTCATCTCAACAAAGTTACCAATGTGCGAGTCTTCTTCCATAACAGCGCCAGGGCGAAGGCGAGCATAAGGGCCCAGCGTACATTTAGCAGCTACGCTTGCATCTTCAATTAAGGTATTAGCTTTTATTACCACGTTATCGCCTATGGTACAGTTTTTAAGTACACAGTTAGGGCCAATTTGTACATTGTTACCAAGGGTTACATCACCTTCAAAGATAACGTTTATATCAACTAATACGTCTTCGCCTGTTTTAACATTTCCGCGAACATCAATACGAGCAGGGTCGGCAAGTGTTGCGCCATTTAACATTAACTCTTCTGCTTGCCATGCTTGGTAAGCGCGCTCTAATCCTGCAAGTTGTACACGGTTATTTGCGCCTTCAACTTCCATTGCATGATCTGGTTGCGCTGAAGTGATCTCTACGCCTTCACTGTGCGCCATTGCAACGATATCTGTTAAGTAGTACTCGCCTTGTGCATTATTGTTAGATAAGTTACCTAACCATGTTTTTAATAGCTTACCGTTAACAGCCATAATGCCTGTATTTACTTCGTTAATAAGTAACTGCTCTGAGCTTGCATCTTTTTGCTCAACAATACCGACCAACTTACCACCAACACGAAGCATTCGACCGTAGCCATTTGGGTTTACCAAATTTACCGTTAATACCGCTAAACCATTTTTAGGTGTTGCAGCTAATAAACGCTCTAGAGTTGATTGTTTTGTTAGCGGTACATCGCCGTATAAAATCAATACTGTGTCTTCATCGTTAATATGAGAGTTGGCTTGCGCTACTGCGTGGCCAGTACCGAGTTGTTCTGCTTGAAGTACCCAATTTACATCGTTATCGGCAAGTTGTTGTTGTAATAGATCGCCGCCGTGTCCGTAAACTAAGTTTGTAGTCGTTGCACCTATTGCCATCGCATTATCAATAACGTGCTGTACCATTGGTTTACCTGCAACATTGTGCAAAACTTTAGGTAGAGCAGAGCGCATACGAGTACCTTTACCCGCAGCAAGAATAACAGTTGTTAGAGCCATTAAAACAATTTCCTTTTTCCGTTGTTTTAGCTAAATAAGTATTATGTTTGTGCAGAAGATTACGTAAATCACTTTTTATGCAGATACTCAGTAGGTTAGTTTATTCGTACTGAATCTTGACTGAAAAACACACTTAATTGGATGACGTTATTGTAGCGAGGATTGGTGAAGGATATAAGTGATAAAGCACAGATAATAGTCTGATAGACCTGTTATTTAACAATTATAAATAAGCGATACACCATGTTTAAATTACAGACACAAAAAAGCCCACATAAAGTGGGCTTTTCAAAACCGGATAGGCTTACTTGTGACGTAATTGCTGAATTACGCGTAACTGAGCAACTGCTTCTGCCAGTCGCGTAGCCGCTTGTTGATAATCAAACTCAACAGCTGACGAATTCGCCATATGTTCTTCAGCTTCACGTTTAGCTTTTTGTACAGAATCTTCATCTAAATCTTCACCACGAACCGCAGTATCTGCAAGAATCGTGATGTGATTTGGTTGAACTTCTAATGTACCGCCAGCAACATATAACACATCTTCGTGACCATATTGCTTAACTAAACGTACCATACCAGGTTTAAGGGCAGTTAGTAGTGGAGCATGACCTAGGTTTACACCCAGCTCGCCTTCACTACCAGATACTTGAATCGATTCAACAAGACCAGAGAACAAGCTCTGCTCTGCGCTTACTACGTCAAGATGTACAGTCATAGCTGTCATACTACCCTCCTAGTTACATGCCTTTGGCTTTTTCTTGAGCTTCTTCGATAGAGCCAACCATGTAAAACGCTTGCTCTGGAAGCTCATCAAACTCGCCGTTTAAAATGCCTTTGAAGCCAGCAATTGTATCTTTCAGTGATACGTATTTACCAGACGCGCCTGTAAACACCTCTGCCACGAAGAATGGCTGAGATAGGAAACGTTGGATTTTACGTGCACGAGATACAAGTTGCTTATCTTCGTCAGAAAGCTCGTCCATACCTAGGATTGCAATGATGTCTTTAAGTTCTTTGTAACGCTGAAGAACTGTTTGAACGCCACGTGCTGTATCGTAGTGCTCTTGACCAATTACTTGTGGGTCAAGTTGACGTGAAGATGAATCAAGTGGGTCTACCGCTGGGTAGATACCAAGTGATGCGATATCACGTGAAAGTACTACTGTTGCGTCTAAGTGAGCAAAGGTAGTTGCTGGAGATGGATCTGTTAAATCATCCGCAGGTACGTATACCGCTTGGATTGATGTAATTGAACCAGTCTTAGTTGAAGCGATACGCTCTTGAAGCACACCCATTTCTTCAGCAAGTGTAGGCTGGTAACCTACCGCTGATGGCATACGACCAAGAAGTGCAGATACTTCAGTACCAGCAAGTGTATAACGGTAGATATTATCTACGAAGAAAAGTACATCGCGACCTTCATCACGGAACTTTTCAGCCATAGTAAGACCTGTTAACGCTACGCGTAAACGGTTACCTGGAGGCTCGTTCATCTGACCGTATACAAGCGATACTTTATCAAGTACGTTTGAATCGTTCATCTCATGGTAGAAATCGTTACCCTCACGCGTACGCTCACCAACACCTGCGAATACTGAGTAGCCGCTGTGCTCGATTGCGATGTTACGGATAAGTTCCATCATGTTTACAGTTTTACCAACACCGGCACCACCGAATAAACCAACTTTACCACCTTTAGCAAACGGACATACAAGGTCGATAACCTTGATACCAGTTTCTAAAAGCTCAACTGAACTTGATTGCTCTTCGTATGAAGGCGCTGCACGGTGAATAGACATACGGTCTTCTTCGCCGATTGGACCCGCTTCATCGATTGGCTCACCAAGTACGTTCATGATACGACCAAGTGTTGCTTTACCAACTGGAACTTGAATCGATTCACCTGTATTCATAACTAAAGCACTACGGCGTAAACCATCAGTAGTACCCATAGCGATAGTACGCACTACACCGCCACCTAGCTGTTGTTGAACTTCTAAAGTCAAACCAGCTAAATCGCCATCTGTTACTCTTAGTGCGTGGTATACCGCTGGCACGCTATCTTGTGGAAATTCAATATCCACAACGGCGCCGATAATTTGGACGACCTTACCTAAACTCATGTCTATTCCTCTCGTTAATCTTTACCCGAAGCATTAAACTGCTGCTGAGCCAGAACAAATCTCACTAATTTCTTGTGTGATTGCTGCTTGGCGAGCCTTGTTATAAACAAGCTGTAGCTCGTCCATAAGGTCACCTGCGTTATCAGTTGCAGCTTTCATTGCAACCATACGAGCAGCCTGTTCTGAGGCAGCATTTTCTACCACACCTTGGTATGCTTGAGACTCAATAAAGCGTACTAACAAAGACTCTAAAATAGCCTCTGGGTTTGGCTCGTATAAGTAATCCCATGTGTGAGCAGATACTTCTTCTTCAGCTTTTGGCAAAGGGAGTAACTGATCTATAATTGGCTCTTGCTTCATGGTATTAACGAATTTGTTATATACCAAGAATAAACGGTCTATTTTGCCTTCAGAAAATGCATCAAGCATAATTTTTACAGGACCAATAACGTCTTGTACTGAAGGTTTATCTCCTAGGCCCGCTTTTTTAGCGAGTAGTTGACCACCAAAACGTTGAAAGAAGCCTGCTGCCTTACTACCTAAAGTAGCAAATTCAGCATCAACACCTTTCTCTTTCCACGCTTTAACATCAAGTGCAACTTTCTTAAACTCGTTTGAGTTTAAACCGCCACACAGACCACGGTCTGTAGAGATAACAATATAACCAACTCGTTTCACTTCACGTTCTTTTAAGAACGGGTGAGTAAAATCAAGATTTGCTTGAGCAACACGACCAATTACTTCACGTAATTTATTAGCGTATGGACGGCTTGAAGCAACGCGTTCTTGCGCCCTTTTCATTTTAGACGCAGCAACCATTTCCATTGCGCTAGTGATCTTTTGAGTATTTTTAATACTCCCGATCTTGCTTTTAATCTCTTTTCCGCTGGCCATGACTCTCTCTCCGAATCAAGGTGTGCTTTAGTTTCCTAAAGCGCACCATTAATAACTAAATTACCAAGTTTGCGTAGACTTGAACTTCGTAAGAAGTTCTTTAAGCTGCGCTTCGATCTCGGCATTCAAGTTACCAGTTTCATTGATTTGAGCCACAAGCTCTGCGTATGTGCTAGTTGCATAAGAAAGTAAAGCTGCTTCAAAGTCACCGATTTTCGCGATTTCGATGTCTTGAAGGAAGCCTTTTTCAGCAGCAAATAACGACAAAGACATTTCAGCAACAGACATTGGCGCGTACTGTTTCTGCTTCATTAGCTCTGTTACACGCTCACCATGCTCAAGTTGAGCACGAGTAGCATCATCAAGGTCAGACGCGAACTGCGAGAACGCAGCTAATTCACGGTACTGAGCTAGGGCTAGACGAATACCGCCACCTAGTTTCTTAACGATTTTAGTTTGTGCAGCACCACCAACACGCGATACCGAGATACCAGCATTTACTGCCGGACGGATACCTGAGTTGAATAAGTCAGTTTCTAAGAAGATCTGACCATCGGTGATAGAGATAACGTTAGTCGGTACGAACGCAGAAACGTCGCCGCCTTGAGTTTCAATGATTGGCAATGCCGTCAATGAACCAGTTTTACCTTTCACTTCACCATTAGTGAACTTTTCAACGTAATCTGCGTTTACACGCGATGCACGCTCTAAAAGACGAGAGTGAAGGTAGAATACGTCACCTGGGTATGCTTCACGGCCTGGTGGACGCTTAAGTAGTAATGAAATTTGACGGTAAGCTACTGCTTGCTTAGACAAATCATCATATACGATTAATGCGTTTTCACCACGGTCACGGAAGTATTCACCCATAGTACAGCCCGCGAACGGTGCTAAGTACTGAAGTGCCGCAGATTCAGAAGCAGATGCAACAACTACGATAGTATTTGCTAATGCACCATGCTCTTCTAATTTACGAACTACGTTTGCAATAGTAGATGCTTTTTGACCAATCGCAACGTACACACACTTAACGCCTGTGTCTTTTTGATTGATGATTGCATCGATTGCTAGTGCAGTTTTACCTGTTTGACGGTCACCGATGATAAGTTCACGTTGACCACGACCAACTGGAATCATCGCATCGATAGATTTATAACCAGTTTGAACTGGCTCATCTACTGATTTACGCTCGATTACACCTGGTGCAATTTTTTCTACAGGTTCAAACCCGTCGTTATCTAAAGCGCCTTTACCATCGATTGGAGCACCTAGTGTGTTTACAACACGACCAAGTAGACCAGGACCAACAGGAACTTCTAAAATACGACCAGTTGTATATACTTTTACGCCTTCAGTAAGGTCAGCGTACGGACCCATTACTACTGCACCAATTGAGTCGCGCTCAAGGTTTAGTGCGATAGCATAACGGCTGCCAGGAAGCTCAATCATTTCACCTTGCATACAGTCAGCAAGACCGTGGATGCGGATGATACCGTCAGTAACAGATACAATAGTACCTTCGTTACGAGCTTCACTTACAACTTCGAACTTCTCAATACGTTGTTTGATCAGATCTGAAATTTCAGTGGAATTAAGTTGCATGCTCTTTTTCCCAATTACGATTGTAGTGTTGTAGCTAAGCGGCTTAATTTACCGCGAATAGTACCGTCGATTACAGTGTCGCCAGACCTAATAATAAGTCCACCAACCACTGACGCGTCTTCACTACAATTCAGCTTAACTTTGCGTGCGAAACGTTTTTCAAGTGCCGCTACCAATGACTCTTGTTGCGCAGCAACAAGAGGAGTTGCAGAAATCACATCTACTTCGATTTCTTTATCGTATTGTGCTTTAAATTCAGCAAATAACTCAGCAACGTCAGGTAGAGCTGTCAAACGTCCATTTTCAGCCATCACCTTAACTAGGTTCTGACCTTGTTCGTTGAGCTGCTCAGCACAAAGTTGAATAAATAATTCAGCTTGTGCAGTAGCTGTAGGCATACCTGCTAAAGCAGATGATGCTTGTTCATTGCTGGCTACGTGGCCTGCAAAGAACAACATATCATTCCAGCTTTCTAGGGTGCCTTTCTCAACGGCAAGTTCAAAAGCCGCTTTAGCGTATGGGCGAGCGATAGTAGTCAAATTAGACATGCTCATACCCTCCTAATTACAGCTCAGCGACAAGTTTTTCAACGATGTCACTATGTGCGGCTTGATTAATTTCACGCTCTAAAATACGTTCTGCACCAATCACTGCCAGAGTTGCTACTTGCTTACGTAGCTCTTCTGTTATGCGATTACGTTCAGACTCAACTTCAGAGTGCCCTTGAGCAATGATACTTTCACGCTCTTGCTGACCACGAAGTGTTTCTTCGTCAACAATTAGCACTGCACGCTTTTTAGCTTGATCAATGATATCAGCCGCTTGAGCTTTTGCATCTTTAAGCTGTTCAGCAGCTTTCTTTTGCGCAAGTTCTAAGTCTTTTTCGGCTCTATCAGAGGCAGCTAAACCATCTTCGATTTTTTTCTGGCGAGCTTCAATTGCACCGTTTAGTGGTGGCCATACGTATTTCATACAAAATAATACGAACACCGTAAACGCAATCAATTCACCGATAAGAGTGGCGTTTAAGTTCACAACCGCTCCTCCTTAAATAGTAAGCTGTTCAAAAAATAAAATTAAAGTACGAACAACAATACCATAGCGATACCAACACCAATCATTGCTACAGCATCGATTAGACCAGCAAGAATAAACATCTTAACTTGTAGCGAAGGTGCAAGCTCAGGTTGACGCGCACATGCTTCAAGGAATTTACCGCCCATGTTACCAAAACCGATTGCTGTGCCGATTGCACCAAAGCCGATTAGTAAAGCTACTGCGATATACTTAAGACCTAATACTAGTTCCATTTTTTTCTCCAAAGTTTCAATTGTAAATTAAAGTTAAATATTAAAGGTTGTAAAAATTAGTGATTATCTGAGCTTGCCATACTTAGGTATACGATTGTTAGCATCATAAATACGAATGCTTGCAATACAATTACTAAGATGTGGAATACAGCCCAAACAAAATGCAATGGTAATTGCATAAATCCGATAGCGCCGATCAAGATGAAAATCAATTCACCTGCATATAAGTTACCAAACAAACGTAGCGCTAATGAAAACGGTTTAGAAACCAGCGCAATCAGTTCAAGTAATAAGTTAAACGGGATTAAAAGGATTTGTAGTGCAGTATTATTTGAACTAAACGGGTGAAGTGTTAGCTCTTTAATAAAACCACCGATGCCTTTTATTTTAATTGAGTAGCCTATCATTAAAATAAATACACCCAGTGCTAGCGCTGCAGTCATATTAATGTCAGTCGTTGGTACAATTTTCATGTACACATCGTGTGAATCCATACCAAACGCAGTTTCACCAACAAAACCAGCTAATGCAGGTAAAAAGTCAACCGGTATTAAATCCATTAAGTTCATTAAAAATATCCAAACGAATATTGTTAATGCTAATGGTGCAATAAGCTTGCTTTTACCATGGAAAGTATCACGTACGTTGTCACCAACAAACTCTACTACCATTTCAATGAAACATTGAAATTTTCCAGGTACACCTAGTGTTGATTTTTTAGCGGCACTACGAAAGATCCATAAAAATATAAGACCTAAACCGATAGACCATGCGAGGGTATCTATATGCCATGTCCAGAAACCACTATCCGTACATGCTTTATTGAAGGCGAGACCTGTATCGGTCGAACACATCTTAGCATTGGTCAAATGGTGCTGGATATGGCCAGATAGAGTAACTTCTTCTGCTGCCATGTTATATCCCAAAGTTAATGTTTAAAAAAAACGGGTGCGAACAATCCAGTAAAGAGCGCCAGTATATAAGTACTAAAAAAGGGTAATAAAATTACCGGAAAATGCTTCAGTACTAGCGCAAACAATACAATTGTTAGCATAAATTTTAATCCGTTGCCGCGTTTCAACGAGGCATACGCTTGATTTGCTCGACTTGCACCCATATGTCGGAATGCATAAAGACCAAATACAAAGTGCGGAAGTACTGCGACAACTCCACCAGCGAGTGATGAAAGCGCGGCATTGACTCCCGAACTAAAACAAATAATTACAGCAGTAACTAATGCTACAACACCCTGAAGGCAAATTAACTTTAATACGGCAAGTCGATATGGACTCGCTAACTTATCAGTCACGTTTAGTTAACCTTTATTGCGTTCTAATTGTTAGGGTGTGAAAACTGGCGAAATTATACTTAATCCTGCCAGTTTTGCAACTTGAGTAGACGCTTTGTAACACGAAATAGCTACAAATGTCCCTTTTTAGACATGTAGAAAACTAATGGTGGGTATTGTCTTGATTAATGCGATTTAAAATGCCGTCAAGTTCGTCCAAATTAGTATAAGAAATAACAAGCTTACCTTTGCCTTTTTTGTTGTAATTTATTTCTACTTTGGCACCTAGGTTTTCAGCGAGTTGCTGCTCTAACTGTTTAACATCTGGATCTTTTTCAGCTATTTCTTTAGCTGGCACTGGTTCTAAAATTGAACGAACTAACTTCTCGGTTTCACGAACGGTTAGTGCTTTAGCGACAGCTAAACGAGCAGCATCTGATTGTGCTTCTCCCTCAAGGGCTAATAAACAACGAGCGTGCCCCATTTCAATGTCGCCATGTTCTAACAGAATTTTTACATCACTGTTTAAATTATTTAAACGAAGTAAGTTAGTTACTGTAGTGCGTGATTTGCCAACCGCATCTGCTACTTGTTGATGTGTTAGTTCAAATTCATTAAGTAAGCGATTTAACGCAACCGCTTCTTCCATAGCATTTAAATCTTCACGTTGAATATTTTCTATTAGCGCAATAGCAACTGCAGCTTCATCTGGTACGTCTTTAATAATACAAGGTACTGTTTCAAGCTTAGCTATTTGCGCTGCACGCCAACGACGCTCACCGGCGATAATTTCAAAACTATTTTGTGCAATAGGGCGCACGACTATAGGTTGAATAATACCTTGTGAGCGAATAGAACTAGCAAGCTCTTCTAGTGCCTCTTCGGACATGTCTTTACGAGGTTGATATTTACCAGAGTGTAAAAACTCGATTGGGAGTTTTTGTAATTCACTGTTATTTGGCCCAGCCGCATTTTTTACAGCTTCAGTCACGTTTGATGTGTCTTGTTCCTTGCTTGCGCTCGGTGTAGGCTTTGACGAACTTAAAAGTGCATCGAGTCCTCGGCCTAAACCTCGTTTTTTAGCAGACATGTTATTTTTTTACCTCAAAGTTAGGCGACAACGGACGCTGTTTTTTCTTTTCTACGTAACATTTCACCAGCGAGTGCTAAATATGCTTTAGCGCCACTTGATGCCCGGTCATAATACATAGCAGGTGTACCAAAACTAGGTGCCTCTGCTAAACGAACATTACGCGGGATCACCGTACGGTATACTTTGTCGCCAAAATGTTGTTTTAATTGTTCTGATACGTCATTCGCTAAACGGTTACGCGGATCGTACATAGTACGAAGTATGCCTTCAATTTGTAAGCTAGGGTTTACTAACTTAGCAAGCTGCGTAATCGTATCCATTAATGCGGTTAAACCTTCAAGTGCATAATACTCACACTGCATTGGCACTAAAATAGAATCAGCTGCGGCCATTGCGTTAACAGTTAACATATTTAAAGAGGGTGGACAGTCGATAAAAATAAATTCGTACTGATCCTGAATTTTTTCAAGTGCGTTACGTAAACGCACTTCACGGGCAAATAATTCCATCAATTTAACTTCTGCAGCGGTTACATCACCGTTTGCAGCAATCATATGGTATTCGCCAGACGTTTCTTTGATAATAACGTCTTCTATAGGTTTATCTTCAATGAGTAAGTCGTAAATAGTTGGTACGTCGCCGTACTTATCTACGCCACTTCCCATAGTCGCATTGCCTTGCGGATCGAGATCAATTAACAGCACTTTACGTTTCGTTGCAGCCATAGACGCAGCGAGGTTTACAGCGGTTGTAGTTTTACCCACTCCACCTTTTTGATTTGCTAATGCGATGACTTTTGCCACGGTGTCTCTGATCCCTAGTCTTTAGAAAGAATAATTAAATGTCGTTGTGCATCTAACTTAGGTACTTCTAATGCAATTTTTTGCTCAAACTTAACGCCAGTAGGTAATGACTCTAGCTCTTCACTAGGGAACACACCTTTAAGCGCTATAAATTTACCCGAATGATCAATTAAGTGCGAACACCAGTCAACCATATCTTGTAATGAAGCAAATGCACGACTGAGTACGCCATCTAATTTAACACTTGGCTGATATTCTTCAACTCTTGACTGAACAGGTGTTACGTTATCAAGGCCAAGCTCATGTTTAACATGCATTAAAAAGCGAACGCGTTTACCTAGACTATCTAGTAACACAAATTGTGTGTTAGGTAATGCAATCGCTAATACAATGCCCGGAAGGCCAGGCCCTGTGCCAACATCAATATAATGATGACCGGGTAAGTGAGGTGCAACAACTAAACTATCCATAATATGCTTAATCATCATTTCTTCAGGTAAGCGTACCGAAGTTAAATTATAAGCTTTATTCCACTTATCTAATAACTCGACGTAACGAACTAGCTGTTGCTGTTGTTTTTGTGTTAGCGCAATATCAGTTTGCGCTAACAATGTAGTTAATTGTTGCTGTAACACTATGTACCCTTATCGTTACGCAGATTTGCGTAATAAGCCTTGCTTCTTCAGATACACTAATAATAGCGAAATCGCCGCTGGGGTGATACCAGAAATACGCGATGCTTGGCCAATAGTGTCTGGACGTGACTCAATAAGCTTAGCAACAACCTCATTTGATAAACCTGATACAGTTTTGTAATCAAACTCTTTTGGTAAAATTGTTTGCTCATGACGAAGCTGCTTATTGATCTCATCCTGTTGACGCGCAATATAGCCTGCGTACTTAGTATGGATCTCAACTTGTTCAAGTGCTGCTACGTTTGTAAATTCAGATCCTAAACCGTCAATAGCCATAAGATCGTTATAACGAATCTCTGGACGACGAAGTAATTCTTCTAAACTTGCTTCACGAGTTAATGGTGTTTTTAGTAATGCATTTACTTGATCAACAACGACGTGATCTTTATGAATCCACGTATCTTTAATGCGTTGTTTTTCTTTCTCAATTACTTCCATTTTTTCGTTAAATGCCTGCCAACGTTCGTCATTAACTAAACCCAGCTCACGGCCTTTTTCAGTTAAGCGAATATCTGCATTATCTTCACGAAGTAGTAAACGGTATTCGGCACGGCTAGTAAACATGCGGTACGGTTCTTTCGTACCCAGTGTTGCTAAGTCGTCGATTAATACACCCACGTAAGCTTCATCGCGACGTGGCGTCCAAGAATCTTTACCTTGCACTTTTAACGCAGCATTCATACCTGCAATTAAGCCTTGTGCACCCGCTTCTTCATAACCGGTAGTGCCGTTAATTTGACCCGCGAAAAATAAGCCTTCGATAAATTTTGTTTCTAAAGACTGTTTTAAATCACGTGGATCAAAGTAGTCATATTCTATTGCATAGCCTGGTCGACAAATATGTGCATTTTCAAAACCAGAAATAGATTGCACAATCTCAAGTTGTACATCAAACGGTAAACTAGTAGAAATACCATTTGGATATAATTCGTATGATGTTAAGCCTTCAGGTTCAACAAATATTTGGTGCTTATCTTTATCCGCAAAACGTACAATTTTATCTTCAATTGATGGGCAGTAGCGTGGACCAATACCTTCAATAACACCTGAGTACATAGGTGAGCGATGTAGGTTTTTACGAATAACATCATGTGTTTTTTCGTTGGTGTAAGTGATGTAACACGGTATTTGTTGTGGGTGATCTGATTGTTTACCCATAAATGAAAATACAGGTGTTGGCATATCACCAGGCTGTGCTTCCATTTTTGTAAAATCAACAGTACGTGCATCAATACGTGGCGGAGTACCTGTTTTTAAGCGATCCACTCTAAAAGGGTGTTCGCGTAAACGTTCAGCCAATGCAATTGATGGTGGATCACCAGCACGACCGCCTTTGTAATTTTCTAAACCAATGTGTATTTGGCCACCTAAAAAAGTACCCACGGTTAAAACAACACTTGGAGCACTAAAACGTAAACCCATTTGAGTTACTACGCCAGTAACACGATCGTTTTCAACAATAAGATCATCACATGATTGTTGAAAAATCTTAAGGTTATCTTGATTTTGTAATGTTGTTTGAATAGCTGCTTTGTACAAAGCGCGATCTGCTTGTGCTCGAGTTGCACGAACAGCAGGTCCTTTTGAAGAGTTTAGTGTGCGAAATTGGATCCCGCCTTTGTCAATGGCCTGTGCCATTGCACCGCCAAGCGCATCAATTTCTTTTACCAAATGACCTTTGCCAATCCCACCAATCGCTGGGTTACAAGACATTTGACCAAGGGTATCCATATTGTGAGTCAGTAGCAGGGTATTCATCCCCATACGGGCAGCTGCTAATGCGGCTTCAGTGCCAGCATGTCCACCACCTACTACGATAACGTCAAAATTTTCGTGAAAAATCATTAATGGGATCCTACTTAAATCAAACCGGTAAACTTCAAAAGGGAGCGTATTCTACCTAGAAATTGGCAGAAGATAAATGATTAAACAAAGAGCAAGATCTAAGTATGTGATCTCTAATAATATAAAGGATCTTTTAAAGAGATCTTTTATTACTATTACTACTACTGATCAGCTTTTCTGTTGATAAGGTTTAGATCTTCATTTAAAACATGAAATTAGATCAGATCTAAAAGTGTTAATATGATCGGATCATCCAGCAAATAAGCTCTGATCAAAAAGGCACCTTATGCACAGGGCTGAATCAGTTGGATCTTATCCCATGGATAAGCATGCTTTAAAAAGCAGTTTATTCAATCTTTATCCACAAAATCTATTAAATTATTAGTAAATTGTGGGTAACTTTATATATAACTTTTTACTTGATCTATCTATTTTAAGCCTGTTTTGGTTATCCAAGAGTCTAACCATGCTAATGCTGTGTCTTCTGGTAGTGCTTCATCGAGAATATTAAGCTCTAAGCGTTCTGCTACTTTTATAGCGCCTTTTTGAGATAATAAGGCATCTATATTACGTCCAGCTTGGTTGTAAGTGTCATAACTGGTATCACCTAAAGCGATTACTGAGTATTTTAATTCTGATAAATCATTAGCTTGAGTCACATCTTCAACAAAGCTAATAAAGTTTTCAGGATAATCACCTGCACCATAAGTAGATGTGCAAATTAACCAAATGGTATTTTGCTGATCAATATCGCTAAATTCAGGTTGATCATGTAGTTGTGTAGTAATACCAAGGTTATTAAGCGCGTCGCTTAGTTGCTCTGCAACATACTCGGCTGATCCCATTTGGCTGCCAACAATAAGATTTACTGAACTCATGAATATTAGTGATCACATTGGTTTTAATTGCTGCCTATGATAACTGAGTGTGAGTAACAGTAAAGTTAAGAGTGCTTTTTTGTATAACTATTTTTGTGCTAATTTTATTCTTATTTGAAAGCGGTTAATTAAGTTGTTGATATTATAGGGGTTAACAAAATATATTTAAATGTAATCTTCTGATAAAGTTGTTGATAACAGTGGGGAAAGCTCTGTTTAAACACACCTTTTAGGTTGTTTAATAATCGCTAAGTTATTGATATTACTATTTAGTGAAAGACTTAATTATAAATCTAGGCATAAAAAGCACAAGGTGATCATAATGTGGATATAAAGGTTGTTGATAACCTTAAATTTAGATCGAAAATAATTTTATTAAATGATCTAATTGGGCTGATCTAACGAAATTAATTAAAAATAAGCTTATAAACAGATAATTTTTAATAGATCATTAGGTTTTTCTCTGCGAGGTGGCTCAATTTACTATTTATTTGAGCTAAAAATTAGGTTTTGTGGATAAGTGATCTCAATATATTTAATTTAATGCGTATTTATAGCTGCTTTTTTTATGTATTTTGCTGGTGGATTAGTAGATCAAAAGTTTGATGCACTCAAATCTCGAGTCATTTTTATTAAAAAGCCGCAGTGATCGTCTGTCCATATGTTGTATAAAGTTGATTTTTTAGAGTACTGATCGTCATGTTTTAGCTCTTAAATTGAGCAAATAACATCAGTTTTTATGAGCTAGGTAATTATAAAAAAGCTATTTATAACTAACTTTTGTGTGGAGGATAATTATTTTAAAACGTATTTTTGTTTGAAATATGTATCGGTTTTGACCTTAAAATGGGTGCTACTTGCGCTATTAATACTTTACTTAAAGGCTCTTTTCACTGTCTAATCTACATAATCTGGCTGGTAATAATTATCGCTTTGGGTATGATTTTATTGGCAGAACTGGCTGGGATTGACGGTACAAATACATATTTTATAGTGAATATTTTACATAAAAAAAGAGCACCTAAGTGCTCTTATAATAAAAATATATCTGTAATAAGGTGCTTATTTACCAATACAAAATGAGCTAAATATCTTGCCAAGTAAGTCGTCTGAGGTAAATTCACCGGTTATTTCGTTTAAATACTGCTGTGTTAAACGCAGTTCTTCAGCCAATATTTCACCAGCAATGTGCATTTCTAATTGTGTTTTACCTGTTTCTAAATGATACGCAGCACTCTCTAGCGCATCCAAATGACGACGGCGCGCCATAAAGCCACCCTCTGTTGCGCCTTGAAAGCCTATACAGGCTTTTAAATGCTCGCGAACAAGCTCAATACCGTCAGCATTTTTAGCACTTAAGCTGATGACCGGGTATTGTTGATCTTGCTCCATTCCGACTATATCACCCGATAAATCAGCTTTATTTCTGATGACCGTAACCCCCATACCTTCTGGTAATTTGGCCATAAATTCAGGCCAAATTTTATGCGGGTCAGTATCTATAGTGTCAGTGCCATCAAGCATAAATAAAACGCGATCGGCTTGGTTTATTTCATCCCACGCCCGTTCAATACCTATTTGTTCTACGCGGTCAGGGCTCTCTCGTAGGCCTGCGGTATCTATAATATGCAGTGGCATACCATCTATATGTATATGCTCTCGTAGTACGTCGCGAGTGGTACCGGCTATTTCTGTTACGATTGCAGCTTCACGACCGGCTAGGGCGTTTAGTAGGCTTGATTTACCGGCATTTGGGCGACCAGCAATAACAACACGCATACCTTCGCGCATGATGCTGCCTTGCTTGGCTTGGTTGGTTACAGTGTTAAGCTGAGTAATAATAGCGTCTAAGTCGCCTGACACTTTACCGTCTGATAAAAAATCAATTTCTTCATCTGGAAAATCTATTGCCGCTTCTACATACATACGTAAGTGAATTACTTTTTCTACAAGCGTTTCTATGTGTTTAGAAAATTCACCTTGGAGAGACTGTAGGGCGCTTTTGGCAGCTTGTTCGCTCGTAGCATTAATTAAGTCGGCGATGGCCTCTGCTTGTGTTAAATCAAGCTTGTCATTCATAAATGCGCGCTCAGAAAACTCACCAGGCTTTGCTAAACGAACGCCCTCTATTTTACTAATTTCTTTAAGTAGCATATCAAGTACTACAGGACCGCCGTGGCCTTGTAATTCAAGTACGTCTTCACCAGTAAATGAGTTAGGACCTGCAAAGTAAATGGCAATACCTTGGTCAAGTTGCTCGCCAGCTAGGCTTTTAAATGGCACGTAATCGGCGTAGCGAACTTTAGGAATTTTACCTACTACTTTTTCGGCGACACTTTTAGCAAGGCTACCTGAAACGCGAATAATACCAACACCACCACGTCCGGGGGCAGTTGCTTGTGCTGCAATTGTATCTTGATTGATCATGCTATTAATTTGCCAACGATGAGTAACTTTATGGCGGTATTGTAACCTATGAAATAAACACTCGCGAATACTCTGGTGAAAAACAGGCAATAAAAAAGGCGACCGAAGTCGCCTTTATATAAGTAGGAGCTTAGTTAGCCTCTTACTTTAATTCCTTTCTTTTCCATGCCACGGTAGATGATTAACATCTGGACAATAGAAATAAGGTTAGACACTAACCAGTAAAGAACTAAACCCGATGGGAACCATAAGAAGAATACAGAGAAGATAACCGGCATAAAGGTCATCATTTTTTGCTGCATTGGATCAGTTACCGTCATAGGCTGAAGTTTTTGCGTCACAAACATACTCGCACCAAATAAGATTGGTAATACGTAGTACGGGTCTTGTGCAGAAAGGTCTGTTAACCAAAAAATAAATTCAGCATGGCGAAGTTCAGTTGACTCTAAGAATACGTAGAACAAGGCTAAGAAAATTGGCATTTGTAGCAAAATAGGGAAACAGCCACCCATTGGGTTAACTTTTTCTTTTTTGTACATTTCCATAGTTGCTTGGCCGAACTTTTGACGGTCGTCACCAAACTTTTCTTTAAGAGCTGCCATTTTAGGCTGTAGGGCACGCATTTTTGCCATTGAAGTGTATTGCGCTTTAGTAAGTGGGTACATTAACGATTTAACGATAATAGTGATGGCAATAATTGCTACACCCCAGTTACCTAAAATGCTATGTAGCCATTTTAGCAATACAAATAAAGGTTGCGAAATAAACCATAACCAACCGTAATCTACAGTTAAGTCTAAGTCTGGGTGAATTGCTTCAAGAATATCTGACTCTTTCGGACCCATATAATAAGTAGCAGTTAGTGTTTGCTCACTACCAGCTTGAATATTTACAGCGGGATCTTTAGCACCAATAATAGCGGCATTACTTTTTGTAATTAAGCTATAAATTGTATTTGTTTGATCCTGCATTGGAACCCAAGCACTTACAAAGTAATGTTGTATAAATGCAACATAACCACCTTGCGTGTTTTTGTTTAGGTTTTTATCAGCCATATCTGAAAAACTATACTTTTCGTATGGTTCTTCGTCAGTACCGTATGCAGCACCTAAATAGTTTTGATCAACCATGCTACCTTTTTCTTGTACGGTACGCTTAATTTGCGTGTACAGCTGTACTTGAAGAGGTGCGCTGGTAGTGTTGTTAATTTTGTATTCTAAGCCTACGTCATACTGACCTTTTTTGAATACATATGTTTTAGTAAAACTAACACCATTACTATCAGTAAACTGAAGTGGAACGCGAAGCTCATCACCCGTTAAGGTATATGATTTTTGTTCGGTACTATAAGTAGGGCGACCGTTAGCTGACGCGTCAGGGCCATTTAAGCCAATTAAGCCACTTTGTGAAAAGTATTGTTTGCCACTATCAAGCTGACCAAGAAGCATATAAGGTGTTTCACTTCCTTTAGTTTCTTCGTATTGAAGAAGGTCTGTTTCAACAATGTCACCGCCTTTGGTGTCAATTTTAACTTTAAAAACGTCAGTTGTGATTTCAATAACTGAACGTTTAGCTAAAGTTGCTGAAGCGGGTAAACCTGAATCTGACGATGAAGGAATATAATCATCCGACTCTGGTGAATTTGCTTGTAGTGTTTGTGTTGTGGCACTTGGATCGGCTTTAGGCTTGTTGTAATCATTATCCCATTCTTGGAACAATAAAAACGACACTAGCATTAGGCCAATTAATAAAAACGTGCGTTGCGATTCCATAACAGCTCTTATTTCTCGTGTTGGTGGTTAATATGGGTTAATTTTTCAGGTACGGGGTCGTCTCCACCTGAATGTAAAGGATGGCATTTTAATATGCGTTTTAAAGCTAACCAACTACCTTTTATAAATCCATGCAAATTAATTGCTTGAATTGCATAATGTGAGCAGCTTGGATTAAAACGACAATGCGGACCTAACAGCGGGCTAATCCACTTTTGATAACCGCGGATAAATAACACTAAACAAATCTTAGGAAAAGCAACAAGTGGTTTAATTAACCTCATGATGTTTATGCCCCTACTTAAGTTTAGTGAGATAGATATCATGTATTTAAAGACTCAATTAGAAATTTTAAATGCATGATTAAAAGGTGAGCTAAAGATACATTAATTAACCCTGCAATTCTATTGCAATTAGGTTTGTTTATTAGATTTAGCTGATTTGTTTGGGCGTTTCTTAAAAGGTGGCGGTTTAGGTGCACCTGGTTTACAGCGTTCGTTAATTTTTCGCCATAATTTAGTAAGTTGTTTGGTTAATTCTTCATTAGACTGTTCATCAATACCACTTTTCACCATAAGCACAATATCAATATTATCGATGCTGTGTTGATTTAAACGAAAACTTTCGCGAGCGAGACGTTTAATACGGTTTCGTTGGCATGCCTTTTTTACGCGTTTTTTAGCAACAGTAAGACCTAACCGAGGTTTTTCTTGGTCATTTGGTTTAGCTAATAGAGTAAAGAAAGGAGTTGCAGCCCGAGCGGGTTCATTAAATATGCGAGAGTAATGCGAGGGAGTTAACAGACGTAACTCCCTGCCAAAGCTAAAGTCTTCCACTTATAAATTAAGCAGAAAGAACTTTGCGGCCTTTAGCGCGGCGACGTGCTAATACTTTACGGCCATTTACAGTTGCCATGCGAGCACGGAAGCCGTGTGCACGTTTGCGTTTTAAAACGCTAGGTTGAAAAGTTCTTTTCATAACAATCTCATCCGATCGGTTAAAGTTAAAACATCCTATACAGGTCGCGATCCTGGCATAGGTGCCATTGCGAGCGCGAGATATTATAGAGTAAGTAACGTAAAGTCAATCATAATTACGTTCGCAGTATATAGCCTACTTATGGTCCATAAAGAGATCATGTAGAGCGATCTGATAGGATCATCATAAATAAGAAGTTTTCCACAGCCCCTGTATAAAAAGTGAATAAAAGCGGGGGAAAAGAAAATTGGATCGTAAATTTGGTTCGCGATCTTGGTGTTATTTTGTTATGATCTTCTCTTCGGATCTAAAATAAAAACTGTTTTAAATCAGGTTGTTAGTGATTTTATACATCGATATCAACAATTTTATAAAAATCAATCTTTTACTTGTGGATAAAGTGCCTTCATAATACGCGGTCTTGGGTCGCTTATTGGACTATTTGAACGCAATAAATGTATGATTTATAATCATTAATGATGTGCGGGAATAAAAATTATATCTCTGGGAGTTTAACTGTGTATCTGTCGGTTTGGCAAAGTTGTTTATATGTATTGCAAGATGAGCTGCCTTCGCAGCAATTCAGTATGTGGGTAAGACCACTACAAGCAGAAAGTACCGAAGATACCTTGACGATTTATGCACCTAATCGCTTTGTGCTTGATTGGGTAAGAGAAAAGTACCTAAATAGAATTAACGAATTATTAGTAGAAATTTGTGGTGTTGAAGCACCAAAGCTACGTTTTGATGTAGGTAGTAAGCCTTTATTAAACGCACAAGCTGCACCGATTATAGAAACACAATCAGCACCACAAGCTTCTACAAAACAACAGCCTCGTGAGCAAAAGCCTGTTGTTGAACCTGCACCTAAGTCAGGTTACAAATCTAACATTAAAGAAAATTATACCTTTGACAGTTTTGTTGAGGGTAAGTCAAACCAATTAGCAAAAGCAGCGGCCACTCAAGTTGCCGATAATCCTGGCTCTGCTTTTAACCCTGTATTTATTTACGGTGGTACTGGTTTAGGTAAAACTCACTTATTACATGCTGTAGGTAACGGTATTATGGCAAACAAGCCAGATGCTAAAATTGTTTACATGCATTCAGAACGCTTTGTTCAAGATATGGTAAAGGCACTACAAAATAATGCGATAGAAGAATTTAAGCGTTATTACCGCAGTGTTGACGCATTAATGATTGATGATATTCAATTTTTTGCTAATAAAGAGCGTTCACAAGAAGAGTTTTTTCATACCTTTAATGCATTGCTTGAAGGCAACCAACAAATTATTTTAACCTCTGACCGTTATCCAAAAGAGATTGAAGGGGTCGAAGACCGTCTTAAATCACGTTTTGGTTGGGGATTAACAATCGCGATTGAGCCACCAGAGCTTGAAACTCGCGTTGCTATTTTGATGAAAAAAGCACAGCAAAGTAAGATTAACTTACCACATGAAGTTGCCTTTTTTATCGCCAAAAAATTACGTTCAAATGTACGTGAACTAGAAGGCGCACTTAACCGTGTAATTGCTAATGCTAATTTTACAGGTCGTCCAATTTCGATTGATTTTGTAAAAGAAGCACTACGCGATTTACTTGCCTTGCAAGATAAGCTGGTTACGATAGATAATATTCAGCGCACCGTTGCTGAGTACTACCGAATTCGAGTGTCAGATCTATTGTCTAAGCGCCGCAGCCGCTCTATAGCAAGGCCACGCCAAGTTGCCATGGCATTATCTAAAGAATTAACTAATCACAGCTTACCTGAGATTGGTGACGCATTTGGTGGACGCGATCATACGACCGTATTACACGCATGTCGTAAGATAAAATCACTACGTGACGAAAGCCACGAAATTAAAGAAGATTACCAAAACTTAATAAGAACATTGTCATCTTAGGGCTGACTTTATTATGCAAATAACAATATCAAGACAACAATTTTTAAAGCCATTGGTGCAAGTGTCGGGTGCAATAGAGCGCAAACACACGCTACCAATCTTATCTAACGTTTTGTTAGTGGTAGAAAACGGACAACTTTCAATGACGGGTACTGACCTTGAAATTGAATTAGTTTCTGGCGTATTTGTAGGTGATGATATTGCCGATACAAAACTAACGTTACCCGCTAAAAAGTTACTCGATATTTGTAAAAGTCTACCAGATGGTTCAGACATTACTTTAAGCTTGCAAGAGCACCAATTACTTTTAACCAGTGGTAAAAGCCGTTTTTCATTAACGACTTTATCAGCTGATGATTTTCCTAATTTAGAGCAGTGGGATGGTGAGGTTGAATTTCAACTAACTCGTTTAGAGCTTCGTAAATTACTCGAAAGCACACATTTTTCGATGGCGAATCAAGACGTACGTTATTACTTAAATGGTATGTCGTTTGAAGTAGATAATACAGACATAAAAACAATAGCGACAGATGGTCACCGTTTAGCTATTGCACAAAAGCAATTAACGCAATCGCTTAACACTCAACGTCAATTAATTATACCTCGCAAAGGTGTGCAAGAAATTATGCGCCTTATGGTAGCTGACGATGAATTGGTAACAATTCAGTTTGGTGCTAACCATATCCGTATTATTGATATTGAGTTTACATTTACAAGTAAGCTAGTTGATGGACGCTTTCCTGATTACCGTCGTGTATTACCACGTGGTGGTGACAAAGTAATTACAGCTAACCGAGAATGGTTACGAAATGCGTTTCAACGAGTGTCTATTTTATCGAATGAAAAATTTCGTGGTGTACGCTTAAACCTATCAAACGGTTTATTAAAAATTACTGCCAATAACCCAGAGCAAGAACAAGCTGAAGAAGTTGTTGAAGTAAGTTACGAAGGCGCGGACCTAGAAATAGGATTCAACGTGTCTTACGTATTAGATGTACTAAACACATTAAAAACAGAAGACGTACTATTTACATTAGCCGACTCAAACAGCAGTGCATTAATTGAAGGTGCAGGCGATGAAGAAGCAATGTACGTTGTTATGCCTATGCGTTTATAAGACTATAAATACATAATGAGCTTAAGTCATTTGAGCCTCAAATATTTTCGTAATATTGAGGCGCTGACGCTAGAACCAGTCAACGGCGTTAATATAATTTATGGTGAAAATGGCAGCGGAAAAACCAGCCTTTTAGAGGCTATATATTACCTTTCTCATGGCAAATCTTTTCGTACTCCAAAACACAAAAGTATTATTGCGCACCAGCAAGAGCAATTTGTAATTCACGGGCGTAAAACAATACACGATTTATCAATTCCAATTGGTATTAGTAAAACGCAAACGGGTGAGACCAATTTAAAAATTCAAGGTAAGGCGAGCCGTAAGATATCAGAACTAGCTCAACTTATGCCTGTACAAATTATTACACCAGAGAGTTATTCTTTGTTTTTTGGTGGACCTAAAGAGCGCAGAAAGTTTTTAGATTTAGGTTTGTTCCACGTGGAACATGAGTTCTTTTTTTTGTGGCAATCATTTAATAAAGTACTTAAACAACGTAATGCATTATTAAAAACTAAGCCCAAGAATTATTTTGACCAAATTAAGTTTTGGGACAAAGAATTTGTTAGACTGGCTGAAGAAATAAATAAATTAAGATTGGTGTATATAAGTAGGTTTAAGCAGCAATTTTTTGATAAAATGTGTGCAGAATTGACGCTTGTACGTGATTTAGAAATGACCTTTAGCGCAGGCTGGAAAGAGACTGAATCTCTTGCAGATGCGTTAGAGCAAAACTTTGAGCGAGATGCTCGCCAAGGGTTTACAAGTAAAGGCCCTCATAAGGCCGATTTTAGTTTTAGTGTCGTTGGCAACAGTGTGGAGAATACATTCTCACGCGGTCAATTGAAGCTATTATTGTATGCGTTGAAAGTTACGCAAAATAGCTTAATTGAGTCAGAGACAGATAAGCAATCTATATTGCTAATAGATGATCTACCTTCAGAATTAGGCGAAGATACAAAAGAGAAAGTGGGACAATTACTTGCTCACTGCAGTTCTCAAATTTTTATCTCTTCAATTTTATCTGAAAGTATTTCTGCTGTGGTGGAACCCATGCAACGAGAACTACAAATGTTCCACGTGAAACATGGCAACCTAATAACAAGATAAGTGGGATTAACCATGTCTGAGAATTATGACTCGTCGAGTATTAAAGTACTTAAAGGATTAGACGCAGTAAGAAAGCGTCCTGGAATGTATATTGGGGACACCGATGATGGCACAGGCTTACACCACATGGTGTTTGAGGTCGTTGATAACTCGATCGATGAAGCCTTAGCAGGTCATTGTGATGATATTTATGTAACGATTCACTTAGACGGTTCTGTCTCAGTTCGAGATAACGGTCGTGGTATCCCAACTTCTATCCATGAAGAAGAAGGCGTATCTGCAGCCGAAGTTATTATGACGGTACTTCATGCCGGTGGTAAGTTTGATGATAACTCTTATAAAGTATCGGGTGGCTTACATGGTGTTGGTGTTTCTGTTGTAAATGCACTTTCAGAAAAACTAAAACTGACTGTTCGTCGTGAAGGTAAGCTTCATGAGCAGTTTTATACTATGGGTGTTCCAGATGCACCTTTAGCTGTAATTGGTGACTCAGAAACAACTGGTACAGAATTACGTTTTTGGCCAAGCGCTGAAACATTCACAAATTTAGATTTTCATTACGACATTTTAGCTAAGCGTTTACGCGAGCTTTCATTCCTAAACTCAGGTGTGAGCATCATCTTAAATGATGAGCGTGAAGAAAATAAATCTGACCACTTTAAATATGAAGGCGGTATTCAAGCTTTCGTAGAATACTTAAACCGTAATAAAACACCTATACATAAAGGTGTGTTCCATTTTACTCACGAACGTGAAGAAGATGGTATTAGTGTTGAAGTATCAATGCAGTGGAATGATGCATACCAAGAAAACATTTACTGTTTCACAAATAATATTCCACAACGTGATGGTGGTACTCACTTAGCCGGTTTTAGATCAGCGCTAACACGTACACTTAATAACTACATGGAAAAAGAAGGCTTTAACAAGAAAGCTAAAACAACCAGCAATGCTACCGGTGATGATGCCCGTGAAGGCTTAACGGCTGTTGTTAGTGTTAAAGTTCCTGATCCTAAGTTCTCATCGCAAACTAAAGACAAGCTAGTATCAAGTGAAGTTAAATCTGCTGTTGAACAAGCAATGGCTGAAAAATTCACTGAGTTTTTACTAGAAAACCCAACTGATGCCAAAATTGTTGTAGGTAAGATTATTGATGCCTCACGTGCTCGTGAAGCGGCGCGTAAAGCCCGTGAAATGACACGACGTAAAGGTGCGATGGACTTAGCAGGCTTACCAGGTAAGCTAGCTGATTGCCAAGAAAAAGACCCAGCCCAATCTGAACTATATATAGTGGAAGGGGACTCTGCTGGCGGATCAGCCAAGCAGGGACGTAACCGTAAAAACCAAGCTATTCTTCCGCTTAAAGGTAAAATATTAAACGTAGAAAAAGCACGTTTTGATAAAATGTTATCTTCGCAAGAAGTAGCAACACTAATTACTGCATTAGGGTGTGGTATTGGTCGTGACGAATATAACCCTGAGAAATTACGTTATCACCGTATCATCATCATGACCGATGCGGACGTGGATGGTTCTCACATTCGTACGTTACTACTAACATTCTTCTATCGTCAAATGCCTGAAATTGTAGAACGCGGTTATATTTATATTGCTCAACCACCACTTTATAAAGTGAAAAAAGGTAAGCAAGAGCGTTATATTAAAGATGATCCTGCATTAGTAGAATACTTAACGTCGCTTGCACTTAATAATGCTGCTTTATATCCAAGTGCAGATGCTTCTGCGCTAGAAGGTGAAGCGCTTGAGAAAGTCGTTCACGATTACCAAAATACAGTTAAAGTTATTGAGCGTTTAAAGCGTAAATATCCTAACACGGTAATGGAACGCTTAATCTACCAAACAGAGTTGAAAACTGATGACCTTTCTGACGAAGCTAAAGTAATTGCTTGGACAAAAGAGTTAGTTGATGACCTGATTGCACGTGATGAAGATGCAACTATTTTCCATGCAGGCACAGAGTTTGACGCTGAGCGTAATATGTATTACCCGGTTGTGAATATTCGTCAGCACGGTGTTGATAAAGCACATGTACTTCATTATGACTTTATTGCATCACGTGACTACCAACGCATTGCTGTGACTGGTACTAACATTGCAAACATCCTAAAAGAAGGTGCTTATATTCAACGTGGTGAGAAAACAAAACCTGTTGATAACTTTGTGGATGCTTTGGAATGGTTGATCACAGAATCTAAGCGCGGGATCTACATTCAACGCTATAAAGGACTGGGTGAAATGAACCCAAGCCAGCTTTGGGAAACAACAATGGATCCTAGTGCTCGTCGTATGTTACAAGTAACGATTGAAGATGCTGTTGGCGCGGATCAATTATTTGCCACCTTAATGGGTGATCAAGTAGAGCCTCGTAGAGAGTTTATCGAAACTAACGCTCTACGCGTAGTTAATCTAGACGTGTAAAAATATTACTTACACCGAAAAGGAGCCTAATGGCTAATGCCGATCAGTTAAGAAAATGACCGGTTGACCGATCCAAACGATCATGCAAAATCCGTAGTTAGGAAACTAACTACGGATTTTTTGTGAATATAGAACAAGCACTGCAAGCAACA
>NZ_JADYXA010000046.1:0-25979 GCF_015864495.1 Pseudoalteromonas sp. SWYJZ98
GATAGCGCATACCATTTAAGAAGCAAGCGTCCAGACATGGTGCGTCAGGAGCTATGGGGCGTGTTACTCGCCTATAATTTAATACGAAGAATAATGACGATGGCGGCGACAGTTACAGGGAGATGGCCTAACCAGCTTAGTTTCTCTAGCAGTTCGATGGCTGTCATTCAGTATTTCTCGTCAGTATCTATAATGAGTCCAGGGAACATTCCAATACACTGGCAGCACTTACTCAATACACTGGTCTTATTTAAGCTTCCAGCTAGACGAGAGGATAGAAGATATCCCCGATGGGTTAAGCCAAAACCATCTAAGTATCCCCATAAAAAGAAANTGGGTTAAGCCAAAACCATCTAAGTATCCCCATAAAAAGAAAAATGCCAGTCAGCTTAACTGACTGGCATTAGCCTAATGGCTCCTTTTTTATTTTTTCAATTACACAAACTGCTTAAAACCTGAGTGTACACACGGTATACTAAGGGTAATTTTCACGCTACTTCTTAGATAGTAAAAAGCCAAATATGCAAAAATATGACGTAAAAACCTTTCAAGGTTTGATCCTGGCTTTACAGGATTATTGGGCGCAGCAAGGCTGTGTCATTATTCAACCACTTGATATGGAAGTGGGAGCCGGGACATTTCACCCGCAAACATTTTTAAAGTCTATTGGTCCAGAGCCAATGTCGAGCGCGTACGTTCAGCCGTGTCGTCGTCCTACGGATGGCCGCTATGGTGAAAACCCAAATCGCCTACAACATTACTACCAATTCCAAGTAGTTTTAAAGCCATCGCCAGATAACATCCAAGAGCTTTACTTAGGCTCATTAGCGGCAATGGGTATTGATACCCTTACTCACGAAGTTCGCTTTGTAGAAGATAACTGGGAATCACCTACGCTAGGCGCATGGGGCTTGGGATGGGAAATTTGGTTAAACGGCATGGAAGTAACGCAGTTTACCTACTTTCAACAAGTGGGTGGCTTAGAGTGCTCACCAGTAACAGGCGAAATTACTTACGGCCTAGAGCGTTTAGCAATGTACATTCAAGGCGTAGATAGTATTTACGACCTAGTATGGGCAGACGGTCCACTAGGGCGCGTAACATACGGCGACGTGTTCCATCAAAATGAAGTAGAGCAATCTACTTATAATTTTGAACATGCAAACGTAGAAGACTTATTTGCACAGTTTGATAAGTGTGAAGCAGAAAGCCAAAAGTTAATTGAAGCTAACTTACCACTACCTGCATACGAGCAAGTAATGAAAGCATCGCACGCATTTAACTTACTAGACGCACGCCACGCAATTTCGGTAACCGAACGTCAGCGTTATATTTTACGCGTTCGTGCGTTATCAAAAGCGTGTGCACAAAGTTACTATGACAAACGTGAAGCGCTTGGTTTCCCGCTGTGTAAGGATAAGTAAAATGTCAGCACAAAATTTATTAGTAGAAATTGGCACTGAAGAGTTACCACCAAAAGCATTGCGTAAATTAGCAGAAGCCTTTGCTGCAAACTTAACTCAAGAGCTAGAAACATTAGAATTAGCACACCAAGGCGTAAGCTGGTATGCATCGCCTCGTCGTTTGGGTTTACAAGTAAAAGCGCTTGAAGCTAAGCAACAAGACAAAGAAGTTGAAAAGCGTGGCCCAGCAACAAAGGCAGCGTTTGACAGCGAAGGTAACCCAACAAAAGCAGCAATGGGTTGGGCACGTGGTTGTGGTATTGAAGTAAAAGACGCACAAACACTTGAAACCGATAAAGGCGCTTGGTTATTGCACATTGCTAAAGTAGCAGGGCAAGAAACGAAAACCCTAATGACAGATGCAATCACAAAAGCATTAAGTAAATTACCAATCCCTAAACCAATGCGTTGGGGGGCGAATAAAACACAATTTATTCGCCCTGTGCATACAGTAACTATTTTATTTGGTGATGAGCTACTTGAAGGCGAAATTCTTGGTAAGCAAATAACTAACCAGCTTCAGGGTCATCGTTTTCATCACCCAGAAAAAATTAGCATTAACCATGCAGATGACGTTTTTGACGTACTTAAATCTGCTTACGTTATTGCTGATTACGAGCAACGTAAAGCGCAAATTCGAGCACAAATAGAAGAGGCTGCAAGCGCAGTTAACGCTGTTGTTGCAATGGATGAAGATTTACTAGAAGAAGTAACATCACTTGTAGAGTGGCCAGTTACTTTAACGGCAACATTTGAAGAAGCATTTTTAGATGTACCAGCCGAAGCGTTAATTTACACCATGAAAGACGATCAAAAATATTTCCCGTTATTAGATCAAAACGGCAAACTTTTAAATAAGTTTTTGTTTGTATCTAACATCGAAAGTAAAGATCCAAGTGTGGTTATTTCTGGTAACGAAAAAGTAGTGCGCCCGCGTTTAGCCGATGCACAGTTCTTCTTTGAAACAGATAAAAAGAAAACCCTAGAAAGCCGATTAGAGTCGCTTGATAGCGTATTGTTCCAAAAGCAACTTGGTACGCTTAAAGATAAGTCTGAGCGCATTAGTGAACTTGCAGGTTATATTGCTGAGCAATTAGGTGCTGATAAAGACCTAGGACAGCGTGCAGGCTTATTAAGTAAAACTGACCTAATGACTGAAATGGTTATGGAATTTACCGACGTGCAAGGTGTAATGGGAATGCATTACGCTCGCCACGATGGTGAAGCCGAAGATGTAGCCGTAGCGCAAAACGAGCAGTACATGCCACGCTTTGCAGGGGATAACTTACCAACAAACTTAATTAGCTGCGCAGTAGCGATTGCTGATAAGTTTGACACGCTGGTGGGTATTTTTGGTATAGGCCAAGCACCTAAAGGTGACAAAGACCCATTTGCTCTTCGTCGTGCTGCTATTGGTGCACTGCGCATCATGGTAGAAAAAGAACTACCACTTGATATTTTAGACCTAGTAGCTAAATCGCAAACATTGTTTGGCGACAAGTTAACTAACTTAAATGTATCAACTGACGTATTTGAGTTTATGCTAGGGCGCTTCCGTGCTTGGTATCAAGACGAAGGTATTGAAGTAGACGTAATTCAAGCAGTGCTTGCACGTCGTCCGACTAAACCTGTTGATTTTGACCGCCGTGTTAAAGCCGTAAGCCACTTCCGTACATTAGACGCAGCAGAAGCGCTTGCAGCAGCTAATAAGCGTGTAGGTAACATTCTGGCTAAAAACGATATTACCAGCCAAGGTAGTGTTGATGAGAGCTTATTAAGCGACGACGCCGAAAAAGTATTGGCATCACAAGTAGCAAAATTTGCCACTGACCTTGCGCCACTTTACGCAGATGGAAACTACCAAGAAGCATTAAGCCAATTGGCGGGTATTCGTGAAAGTGTTGATAACTTTTTTGACAACGTAATGGTTATGGCCGACGATGAAGCTGTTAAGCAAAATCGTCTTGCGCTATTAAGCCAGTTAAGCGGATTGTTTTTAGGTATTGCAGATATTTCTGTTTTACAAAAATAACACCGATTAGCAATTTTAAAAGCCAGCGTTTTGCTGGCTTTTTAGTTTTCACTGTATGCAAAGGATACCCATTGATGATTTCTATGAAACGAATTTTAACCTTAGCAATTGCTGGTTTACTTACTGCCTGTACAAGCCAAATTTCGATTAACGATGTTTTACCACAGCAAGAGCTTGACCGCACAATTTACTTACGTGGCGACTTTACACTGTGGGATGCAGAACCCCAGTATCAGTTTGCGCCAGTTGGCCCTGCGCTTTATCAAGCGCAAGTTAAATTTTCGACCCCAGGTAAAGTGTACGAATTTAAAATAGCCGATGCCGATTTTAGTGAAGGTTACAACTGTGGTTACAGCGATGCACAACCAGCAGGGCAAAAACTAACACTCGGTCAGCCAGCTATCGCAGACTGTAATACTATTTATAACTACTTTAGTTTCACACCAGCAATAAAAGGCACGTACATAGTAAGTATTGATTACAGTGACTACGATAAGCCACAAGTGACGATAACGAAGAAGTGATTTTTAGCTATTTAATAGCCCTAGTGGGTTGATGGACTTGTGACAAGGACGTTGTAGGATTTATTCAGCATTAACACCAAGGGGGTTTCGTAGTTTGGGTTTCGTAAAACTCAACCCGACCTACGTGAGTTTAAAGCCCTTTCTTCACCACATATCTATACGGTGCTGCTTCTGCATCTTTAGCCACCAGGGTGTGATCCATAAACGTACAAAAACTCGGAATGTCGCGAGTGGTTGATGGGTCATCAGCAGTTATTAATAACGTTTCACCATCGTTCATTTTACGAATAGCAGCACGTACCATCATTACTGGCTCTGGGCAGCGAAGGCCTATGGCATCTAATTGGTGATCGGGATTATCAAAGCTCATAATAAATTGGCCTGTTTAATTAAAGTGATTGCTGTGTACGCGAGTGCTTAGGTATAGCAATTAATAAGTTTGGCAGTTTAACGCAATTTTATGTGTAATTTAACTATTTTACTTAATGCTTTTAGCAGTTTCAAAATGCTTTATTTAATAATACGCCCGATCACATAATTACGCTGTTACATGCTTGTTTGATAAAGGGACGTTTTATAAATTGAAGCTAATAAAAAAGGCGAACTGAATAAAATCAGTTCGCCTTTTTAATCACCAAGATGGTTTTACATGTTTAAACTAATTAGTCTTGAACACGTTCAAATACAGTTGCAATGCCTTGGCCTAAACCAATACACATAGTTGCTAAACCGTATCGTACATTTTTGTCTTCCATTAAGTGAATAAGCGATGTGCTAATACGCGAACCCGAACAACCCAGTGGGTGACCAAGTGCGATTGCGCCGCCATTTAAATTCACTTTTTCGTCAACTACATCCATTAACCCTAAATCTTTCATTACAGGTAATGATTGAGCTGCAAAGGCTTCGTTAAGTTCTACTACACCTAAGTCATCAATTGTAATACCGGCTTGTGCAAGTGCTTTTTTACTTGCTGGTACTGGGCCGTAACCCATAATTGATGGATCGCAACCAGCGACTGCCATTGCTTTAATACGCGCACGAATTGGTAAGCCAAGTTCTTTTGCTTTTTCTTCGCTCATTACTAACATTGCAGATGCGCCGTCAGAAAGTGCAGAAGACGTACCGGCTGTTACCGTACCTGATGCAGGATTAAATACTGGGCGAAGCTTTGATAGACCTTCTACTGTTGTTTCTGGGCGAATTACTTCGTCGTCTTCAACTAAGATAAGCGAACCATCTGCATCGTGACCTTCCATTGCTAAAATTTCGCGACGGAAGCGGCCTTCAACAGTTGCAGCTTGTGCACGTTGATGTGAACGGTAAGCAAATTCATCTTGTTGCTCACGGCTAATGCCATGAAGCGTTGCAAGGTATTCTGCTGTTAAGCCCATAGAGCCAGACGCTTGTGCAATTGATGTTGCTAAGCCTGGGTGAAAGTCGTTGCCGTGAGTCATAGGTACGTGACCCATGTGCTCAACACCACCAATTAGGTAAGTGTCGCCAGCGCCTGTCATTATTGCGCGTGCTGCGTCATGCAATGCTTGCATAGAAGAGCCACATAAACGGTTAACCGTAACAGCAGGAACGCTGTGCGGAATACCGGCAAGCAATGATGCGTTACGTGCTACGTTAAAGCCTTGCTCTAATGTTTGCTGTACACAACCCCAATAAATATCGTCAATTGATGCAGGATCAACTGCAGGGTTGCGATCTAGTAAGCCTTTCATTAAATGTGCGCTTAAGTCTTCTGCACGTTTATGTTTGAATACACCACTTTTAGAGCGACCCATTGGTGTGCGGATACAATCTACAATTACTGGATTATTCATGATATTAACCTTCCACCTTATAGAAAACACGACCTTCTTCGGCCCACTTGCGAGTTTGTTCAGATACTTGGTAAATCGCACCTAGGTGAGCGTATTTGTCTGCTGCTGCAACAAAGTTAGCTAAACCAGTTTGATCTAAGTAACGGAACGCGCCGCCTCTAAATGGAGGGAAACCAACACCGTAAACTAATGCCATATCTGCTTCTTGAGGCGAGGCAACAATGCCTTCTTGCAAACACAGTAGCACTTCGTTAATCATTGGAATCATACAACGGTCGATGATTTCTTGTTTATCAAATTCTTTTGGTGCGTCTGTGATTGGGCTTAGTAGCTCAATTGCTGTCTCGTCATGAGACTTTTTAAGACGACCGCGACGATCTGTTTCGTATTTGTAAAAACCGGCTTTGTTCTTTTGTCCAAAACGTTTTTCGTTGGCAAAAATAGTCACAGGGTCTTTATCAGCACGAGCCATACGCTCAGGGAAACCGTCAGCCATTACGCCAGTACAATGGAACGCTGTATCAATACCTACAACATCAAGTAGGTAAGCCGGACCCATAGGCCAGCCAAATACGTTTTCCATTACTTTATCTACTTTTGCAAAGTTAGCGCCTTCAACAACTAATTTGCTAAAACCTGCAAAGTAAGGGAATAAAACACGGTTTACAAAAAAGCCTGGGCAATCGTTAACAACAATTGGCGATTTACCTAATTTAAGCGCGTAATCAACTACTGCATTAATTGTTTTATCTGAGGTTTTTGCACCACGGATAATTTCTACTAATGGCATTTTTGGCACAGGGTTGAAAAAGTGCATACCACAGAAGTTTTCTGGCTTATCTAGCGCTTGTGCTAGTAAATCAATACAAATAGTCGATGTATTTGAAGTAAGTACAGTGCCTTCTGGCATGTTCTTTTCAAGATCAGCGAGTACTGCTTGCTTAACTTTAGGGTTTTCTACAACGGCTTCAACAATGATGTTGGCACTTTGTAGGTCTGACTCGTTAAGTGTTGGTTTAATTTTGCTAAGTGTTGCCAACATTTTTTCCATTGGCATGTGGCCACGCTTAACTTTTGCACCTAACAATTTAGATGCTTCACCCATACCTAAATCAAGCGCATCTTGTTGGATGTCTTTCATTATAATAGGTGTGCCTTTATAAGCAGACTGGTATGCAATACCGCCACCCATAATACCAGCACCTAATACAGCGGCTTGTTTGATTTCTACATCGCTGTGCTTAGCAAATTTACGTGCTTTACCTTTAATGTATTGGTCAGCTAGGAATATACCAGTTTGTGCAGCTGCTTCTGGTGTACGTGCTAATTTAGCAAAGTTAGCGTTTTCGATTGCCATTGCTTCATCGCGAGTACAGTTTGCCGCTGCTTTAATAGTACGTACAGCCATAACCGGTGCAGGATAGTGGCCTTTGGTTTTACCCATTACCATACCTTCTGCCATAGCAAAGCTCATGCCTTGCTCAACACGGTTTAATTTAAGTGGCTGTAGTTTTACGTTGCGTTTTGCTTGCCAATCTAGCTTGCCAGCAATCGCCAGTTCAAGTGTTGATACACTTGACTCTAAAAGTTTGTCAGCACTAACTACCGCGTCAAACGCACCTACTTTAAGGGCATCTGCTGCGCGGTTTTCTGCGCCTGAGGTAATCCACATCATCGCGTTATCGGCGCCAATGATACGTGGTAAGCGCACTGTGCCACCAAACCCTGGCATTATGCCAAGTTTAACTTCTGGTAGGCCCATTTTAGCTGTTTCGCTTGCCACACGATAATCGGTAGCAAGTGCCCACTCACAACCACCGCCAAGTGCCATGCCGTTTATAGCGCTTAGAGTTGGGAATGGTAAATCTTCGATTGCATCAAAAACGTCGGTTGCATTTTTGATCCACACTACTAATTCTTCTTCAGGTTTAGTAAATGTAGGTAAAAATTCGAAGATATCGGCACCAATAATAAAGTGGTCTTTATCACTGGTAAAAATCATGCCTTTGATATCAGTATTGGCGGCTAATTCTTTTAATGCTGCTGCGCAATCTGAAAGAGTTTTTTGAGATAATGTGTTTACAGAACCTGCAACACAAAACTTAAACTCGGCGATGTTTTCCTTTAGGAAGCTAACTTCAAAGGAATCGCTTTTATATAACATTATTATTCTCCCTAGTTGACGAACTAAGACTGGTACGATGAGTTTGCATTTCAATCAGTGTGCTTGCTTTAAATTAAAAATGCAACGAAAAATTTAACTCGGTTACAATCGACTGGTTAAAATATAGCTGGTTTGGTGCTAAGGTGGTTGAAAAGTTTTTATTCACTACTTTAATTTTTATTAAAGGACATTATGAAAAAATATTTACTAAGTGTTGCGGCAGCTGCATTCATTTTCCCTCTTCACTCTGCCGAGGCAAGTATCGATAACGATGCCTTTTTAGATGCCGAAAAAAAAGTAAGGTACGGCAGTTACCAAGACTTTAAACAAGCGGTTAGTAACCTAAATCATCCGTTAAAACCGTATGTTGAAAAAACATATTGGCAACGTCACCCGAGTATTAAGCATCAGGCAGAGATAGAAGACTATTTAAATATATACCAGCATACGCCGCTTGAGTGGCCGGTCCGTAAAGCGTGGTTAGAGTATTTAAAAGATAACAACGAAAAGGCGGCGTATATCCGCAACTATCGTGAAACGTCTAATACGGAGCTTACTTGTACTTATTTAGATTTTCAGCTTGATTTAGGTGCTCCCGAAAAGGCAATTCTAAATCAGGTGACCGACTTATGGGCTGTAGGTAAATCGCAACCTAATGGTTGTGATAGTTTATTTTCTACGTGGCGTAAAAAAGGCTACATGAAAGAAGAAACGGTTTGGAAGCGTGTAACACTTGCTGCACAAGGCGGAACGCAAAGCTTATTACCTTACTTAAAAACTTTATTACCAAGTAAGGAGCGTTACTTAGCTGACTTATATTTAAAAGTGCGAAAAGATCCAAGCGCAGCCGCTGGATTATATAGATATAAAAACAAGTCGGCTAAAGAAGGGCAAATAGCTATTTATGGTGTTAAGCGTTTGGTTTGGCGCGATAAAGAGCTAGCTTTAAAAGCATGGGAAAAGCTAGAAAAAATATTTAAGTACAGCGATGAAGAAAAAGCGGATGTGTATTACACCTTTGCATTGTCACTTGCCTCTAGCGGGCATAAACAAGCGAGCTTTTGGCTAAATAAAGTGCCAAAAGAGCGACTAGACAGCAAGCTTATTCAATGGCAACTGGGCAATATGCTCAAAACCCAAGATTGGGAAGGGATTGCTGCATTTTTTACAGGTAAAGAAAATTTAAGTCTTGGTCAGCAATATTGGTTAGCTTATAGCTATGCACAACGTGGCGAGCAACAAAAAGCAGACGACATCTGGAAAAAAGTAGCGGCTAATCGTGATTATTACGGCTTTTTAGCCGCAGCACGTTTGGGGTTGCCCGTTGATTTAAATAATCAGCCTTTAGCAGTCGATAAGGTACTTGTAGATAAAGTGAGTAATGCACCAGGCTTTAAGCGTGCAAAAGCACTTTATGATATTGAGCGCTTTACGTCGGCGCGCCGTGAATGGAATTACTTAACGGATACCTCCAGCGATGAAGAAAAGCTGGCAGCATCACAGTTATCTACCGATTTAGGTTGGCACGACAGTACTATTTTTACTTTAGCAAAAATTAAAGCATGGGATAATGTAGAGCAACGTTTTCCGTTTGCGTTTCAAGATGTTTTTGAGCGCTACAGTAAACGTAGCAAGATAGATGTTGCTTGGAGTATTGCTATTGCAAGGCGTGAAAGCTCTTTTGCGCCAGATGCACGCTCGCATGCTAATGCGCGTGGTTTAATGCAGTTATTACCTAGTACTGCTGAGTATGTAAATAAAGGCAGTGTGACAAGTAGTCGTTTATATCAACCTAAAACAAATATTAGGTTGGGTACGAGTTACTTACAATACTTAAAAAAGAAAAACCATGGCAATGAAGTGCTGGCTACGGCTTCTTATAATGCGGGTTATCACCGTATAAAGCGTTGGTTACCTGATGACGCTATTCCGGCTGAGTTATGGGTAGAGCTTATTCCGTATCGCGAAACCCGCAATTACGTAAAAAATGTATTTGCGTACAGGCAGGTTTACCATACAAGAATGGGCCGAGAAGGTAATGTATTAGCGCCGCTACTCGAAATGAAAATGGGCGGTTGAATACATGATACCAATCGACCAATAACTTAACACGATAGGTATAGGTATTAATAAGGGGGATGTTTACATGTTAAATATCCCCCTTTTTTGAGCGCTTAGGGTAATACCAATTTTATTAAAAACATGATCATTCTAGCGTATTAAATAACTCAATAACTGCGTTAAAAATTATTTATATAGAACAACTATGTATCATAATTTTAGCCTTGTTATTAAGCTATTCTCTTATCGCTATAATAGATCATTAATTTAATGCAATTGGTATAAGTGATAGACTCATAGCAAGTTAAATTTAACAGATGGATTAACAATGGATAAATTAGCCGTTTTATACGCCGAACATATTGCAACACTGCAACAGCGTACTCGTACAATTTGTAATAGCGAAGGGTTAGAAGGATTAGTAATTCATTCAGGCCAAGCTAAGCGCCAGTTTTTAGATGATATGTATTATCCATTTAAAGTTAATCCACAGTTTAAAGCGTGGTTACCGGTTATTGACAATCCTCATTGCTGGATTGTGGTAAATGGCAGCGACAAGCCAAAACTAATATTTTATCGCCCGGTAGATTTTTGGCATAAAGTACCAGACGAGCCTCGCGACTTTTGGGCTGAGTACTTTGATATAGAGCTACTACTTCAGCCTGATCAAGTAGAAAAGTTATTACCATACGATAAAGCTAAATATGCTTACATGGGTGAATACATTGAAGTAGCGCAAGCTCTTGGTTTTAGTATTATGAACCCTGAGCCTGTACTTAACTATTTTCATTACCACCGCGCTTATAAAACGCAGTACGAACTTGAATGTTTACGCAACGCTAACCGCATTGCAGTAGATGGGCATAAAGCTGCACGCGATACATTCTTTAATGGTGGTAGCGAGTTTGATATTCAGCAAGCGTACTTAATGGCGACACGTCAAAGCGAAAATGAAATGCCGTACGGCAACATTGTTGCGCTTAACGAAAACTGCGCTATTTTGCACTACACGCACTTTGATCCAAAAGTGCCACACACCCACAACTCATTTTTAATTGATGCCGGTGCAAACTTTAATGGTTACGCTGCTGATATTACTCGTACGTATGATTTTAAAAAGCAGGGTGAGTTTGCTGAGCTTGTACAAGCGATGACAGTTCAACAAATCGAGTTAGGTAAAGGTTTAAAGCCGGGTATGCTTTATGGTGATTTACACGTTGAATGCCATAACCGTATCGCACAAATACTCAGTGACTTTAAAATTGTTAACCTACCCGCGGAGGAAATTGTTGAGCGTAAAATTACATCTACTTTCTTCCCGCATGGACTAGGACATCACCTAGGTTTACAAGTGCATGATATGGGCGGTTTTATGAGTGACGAAAAGGGCACACATCAACCATCGCCTGAAGGGCATCCGTTCTTGCGTTGTACTCGCCTGATCGAAAAAACCCAAGTGTTTACTATTGAGCCTGGTTTATACTTTATTGATTCACTGCTTGGTGATTTAGCGCAAACCGATAATAAGCAGTTTATTAACTGGGAAAAGGTCGAGTCATTTAAACCATTTGGCGGCATTCGTATTGAAGATAACATTATTGTTCACGAAGATAGCCTAGAGAATATGACGCGTAATTTAGAACTCGATTAATTTCTATAAAGACGAGTTAGCGAATAAACGTTAAAATATGCATATGAACGGGGCCTTTAGGCCCCATTTTTAATTGAGCTTTTAATATGTCTGAATATAAATATCCTGCTGCTGACGTTTTTCATCAAGAAGAAATAAAAAAAAGTACGTTTATAGTCCACATTGCACACACCCCCGATTTAAATTCAGCAAAAACATTTATTAAAAGCATTGAAGAAAAGTATAGCGATGCACGCCATAACTGCTGGGCACATGTGGCAGGCAACCCCGGTGGCAGCCATGTTTATGGTTTTTCGGACGATGGTGAACCAAATGGCACTGCAGGAAAGCCTATGTTAAATGTGCTGGTGGGTTCGGGCCTTGGCGAAATCACTGCCGTGGTGACACGTTATTTTGGCGGCATAAAATTAGGCACCGGCGGGCTAGTACGTGCTTATGGTGGCTCATTAAATAATGCATTAGTAAAATTGCAAACGGTGCTTAAAGTTCCCAGCGTTGAAATTACTGGGAGTAGCGAGTACAGCATGCAAGGCGCGATTGAGCAGTTATTAAAAACAAAGTATCAAGTGCTTAATATTGATAAGCAATTTACTGCTAATATTGAGTGGGTGATTACAATCGATAGCCGCGAAGCTCAGCAAGCAATCAAAGATATTTTTGATTTAAGTCACGGCGCAGTTGAGTTAACTATTAAAGAGTAATAATCTACACAAATTGCATATAATGCATACTGACCCTATTTAATTTGGTTGATACTACTCAGCCTGAATTTACTAATAATAAAAGCGACAAGCTAAATGCAATTTCGTACCATCATAAAAATTCTTGGCCAACTTGTTGCGCTGTTTAGTATTACCATGGTGCCTCCGGCACTGGTGTCTTTAATATACAAAGACGGTGGTGGTGTTCCCTTTGTTTTAGCATTTATTTTTAGTGTTGTTATTGGCATGATGGCTTATTACCCAAACCGCCATGAAAACGGTGATTTAAAAGCACGTGAAGGCTTTTTAATTGTTGTTTTGTTTTGGCTGGTACTTGGGGCGTTTGCGTCCTTGCCGCTTATCTTTTTACAAGAACCTAATTTATCGCTCGCCGATGCGGTATTTGAAGCATTTTCTGGCTTAACAACCACCGGCGCTACAGTACTTACCGGTATTGAGTATTTACCCAAGTCGGTATTGTTTTATCGCCAGCAACTCCAGTGGTTTGGCGGTATGGGTATAATCGTACTCGCTGTTGCTATACTCCCAATGCTAGGTGTTGGTGGTATGCAGTTGTACCGCGCTGAAATACCTGGGCCTGTAAAAGATTCTAAAATGACCCCGCGAATTGCCGATACTGCAAAGCACCTTTGGTATATTTATGTGTCGTTGACTATTACTTGTATGCTGGCTTATTGGGCTGCAGGGATGGAGTGGTTTGATGCGATATGTCATGCATTCTCAACGGTCGCTATTGGTGGCTTTTCTACTTACGATGCTTCCATGGGTCACTTTGACAGCCCTGTAATTAACTTTATTTGTGTGTTCTTTTTAATTATTGCCGCTGTTAACTTCTCCCTACATTACGCCGCAGTGGCCAGTCGTAATATACAAGTTTATATCAGAGACCCAGAGTTTAAGGTGTTTTTGTGTATTCAATTAGCCCTGGTGGTTATTTGTTTTACTGTACTTTCCTCTAACGAAATATTTGCTAATGGCGATGAAACCCTCGATCAGGCGTTATTTCAAGCTGTTTCGATGAGTACAACAGCAGGCTTTGCTACAGATAACTTTTCAACATGGCCGTTGTTTTTACCTATTTTACTTATATTTTCGAGCTTTATTGGTGGCTGTGCAGGCTCTACCGGTGGTGGCATGAAAGTAGTTCGCGTATTTTTACTTTATTTGCAGGGCGTGCGTGAGCTTAATCGTTTAGTGCATCCTCGTGCTATATATTCAATCAAGCTGGGCCGTAAGGCGTTGCCAGATAAAGTAGTAGAAGCTGTGTGGGGCTTTTTTTCTGCTTATGCGCTGGTATTTATTATTATTATGTTAGCGCTCATGGGCACGGGTATGGATAACATAACTGCGTTCTCAGCCACTGCTGCTTGTTTAAATAACTTAGGCCCAGGTTTAGGAGATGTAGCATCGCATTATGGTGCTATAACCGATGGGGCTAAATGGTTACTGACCATTGCAATGGTGTTTGGTCGCCTAGAAATATTTACCTTATTAGTGCTATTTACGCCTACATTTTGGCGTGGTTAAACGAGTCGTTTAAATTTTAATATACAAGTTAGTGGGAAAGGGATATGCCAACTTCAAATCTAGACAAATTACATCAACTAACTACAAGTGGTTTGGTCGATTTAGAAATATTAACCCCAACCGACAGTAAACGTGTAAAAACCGAGTTTGTTGGTTTGCTTGAAAATAAATTTATTATTTTAAATTACCCAAACTCTAGACGTTTACCTGCTAGTAGTGACTATTTACGTGATGGTGTAATGGTTGTTGTTAGAGCATTAATTGAAGGTAGTGGTGGGCAAGTTATAGCGTTTCGCCAACAAATAATGTCGGTTGCGTCTCACCCGGCTAAGCTTATATTTATTAACTATCCTAAGCAGGTGCAGTTATTTGCACTGCGCTCGCAAACGCGTATACCTACCTTATTACCTGCAAAGCTAAAGCTAAGTGACGACAGAATACTTGAAGGCCTCATTAAAGACATTTCGCTAACAGGAGTAATGTTTGATATTAGAGGTGATCAGCAAGATGAAAATATTAAAGATATGCAATGCACAGTAACACTCAATAGCAGCGATAAAAGTTTTGAAGGCGAAATTTGCAGTGCTAAGGAACATGTCGCAGGCGTGCGTTGTGGAATTAAGCTACTAGCAAGCGAGGATGAAATGAAAACCTTTATGAAAGAGCATTTTATAGACCCATCTGCGCTTGAGCCCACCGTTGAATAAATCGTTTTTCGCTTATTTGCAACAAAATGGCGTTTTACGTGAGTATTTATAAAGTATTTTTTGTTTTTATATAATTAAATATATTATTTAAATAAAACAGTGCATTACGTATTATTTTTTGTGTTATTAAATCTACCTCGTTAAAATTTATCTGAATTATTCTATAAATCCCCTTCTTTAATTTCCATACATTTAAAAATGTATCTTTTTATCTAAACATAACTATATGTTTTTAATAGTTTTAATGTATCCACTCTGAAGTGCGTTGCTAAAAGGCAACAGTAATTACTTTAAAAACCCCTTCTTTTTATGAGTTTTACATTTAACTATCTGAAATTTAATAGCTTTTAAATGTTGGCATCTAATTTGTTATACCCTAGGTGTACTGAACGAAATCGTGATTCAAAGTGAAATACTTAATCGCACACACATAAATTTGAAGGATACATATTATGAAAAGCATTAATAAAACTTTAGCACTTATCGCTATTGCATCTTCTTCAGCCGCTTTTGCTGCAACAGACTTTGACACACTTGATGTGGATGGCAGTGGCACAATTAGCCAAGCAGAAGCATCAGTAGACGCAAAATTAATGAGCATGTTCTCTGAACTTGATACAGACCAAGACGGCGAACTATCTAAAGAAGAGTTTTCACAAGTATAAGCTTAAAACTCTGGGGCGCTACTAAGAGCCCCACATTACTCAAAAAATTGAAGGATACACGTTATGAAAGCATTAAATAAAGCATTAGCACTTGTGGCACTAGCATCTTCTTCAGCCGCGTTTGCAGCAACAGATTTCGATACATTAGATGTAGATGGCAGTGGCACAATTAGCCAAGCAGAAGCATCAGTAGATGCAAAGCTAATGAGTATGTTCTCAGAACTTGATACTGACCAAAATGGTGAGTTATCAAAAGAAGAATTTTCAGAAGCTTAATTTAAAGTATTTATCCTGAGTTGCCAAAGACAACCTAAGTAGGCAAGGGAGCTTACGAAAGAGGATAACAAGGAAGTGAAAAATTACGTTTTAAGTTAAACGAAGCAATTTTTTTGATAGAACATTGAAGGATTAAGTTATGAAAAATTTAAATAAAGCATTAGCACTTATAGCACTAGCGTCTTCTTCTGCTGCATTTGCAGCATCAGGTTTTGACAGCCTTGATATTGATGGTAGCGGCACAATTAGCCCAAGCGAAGCGGCAGTTGATACAGATTTAATGGCCGAGTTTATTGAGCTAGATACCGACGGTAGCGGCGAGCTTTCTAAAGAAGAGTTTGCTAATTACTAATTAACCTGAACTCTGGATAATAAATCTATCTCTAGCAGCTATTTTCAGCGCTAACTGCGTTGAATTTACTTGCAATAGGCCAGCTATTGACGCGTAAATTCGCCTTGTTTTCACTGAAAATCTCTGGCTAGAGAAAATAAATTTAAATATCACCATGATTCAATACGTTAGTAAATCTCTTAACCAGAGTACAGGTTAACTAACCTTTTTCAGATTAAACATTTTTCACAGTCAGGGATCTTTGAAAAGGACTTCCCATATTACTAGGAATATTATTATGAAAACATTCAATACAACACTTGCAGTTATCGTTTTAGCATCTTCATCAGCAGCATATGCAGCAGTGGACTTTGCCTCTTTTGATGCAGATGGCGACGGTGCGATTACAATGGAAGAAGCAAAGGTTAACCCTCAGCTTGTAAAGATTTTTGATGATTTAGATACTGATGGAAATGGTGAAATCTCTAAAGAAGAGTTTTCAAAGGTACAGTAATCAATATTCGAAGATACTCCACTAAAGCCGCCTTAGTCAGCGGCTTTTTTGCGTTTATGCCAAATAATTATAAGAATATAGCACTTACCTGGAATAGCTTTTCTACAACGGTAATGTGTTTCTTGTCGATTAGAAACATAATGACATGATCGCCCGACATAATAATTGTATCATCGTGGGCTATCAGTACATCGTCGTTACGTACTATTGCGCCAATAGTAGTACCAGCAGGGAGTTTAATGTCGGCAATAGCACGGCCAACCACTTTTGAAGTGTTTTCATCGCCATGAGCAACGGCTTCAATTGCTTCTGCTGCACCTTTGCGTAATGAGTACACATTAACAATATCACCACGGCGTACATGAGTAAGCAATGCCGATATAGTGGCTTGCTGCGGCGATATGGCAATATCTATTTCGCCGCCTTGTACCAAATCAACGTAAGCACCACGCTGGATAAGCACCATGGTTTTTTGTGCGCCCATACGTTTTGCAAGCATGGCTGACATAATGTTTGCTTCATCGTCGTTGGTTACGGCAATAAACACATCTACTTGTTCAATATGCTCTTCTGAGAGCAGTTCTTGATCAGATGCGTCACCACAAAAAACGACCGTGTTATCGAGCATTTCCGAGAGTTGCTCGGCACGCTCTTTACTGCGTTCAATTAATTTAACCGTGTGGTTTTTTTCAAGTGAGCGGGCAAGGCCTGCCCCAATGTTACCGCCACCAGCTATCATAATTTTTTTGTAAGAACGCTCTAGTTTTTGTAGCTCGTTCATTACTGCGCGTATATGTTTTGTAGCGGCAATAAAAAACACTTCGTCATCGGCTTCAATAACGGTGGTACCCAATGGTTTTATTGCTTTACCTTGACGATAAATAGCTGCAACACGGGTTTCTACATTAGGAATATGCTCTTTAAGTGCAGATAACGCATAACCTACAAGTAAACCGCCATAGTAAGCTTTTACGGCTACTAACGAGAGCATGCCATCAGCAAACTGCAATACTTGCAGAGCACCAGGGTAGTCAATTAAACGGCGAATATACTTAGTGACCAGTGCTTCGGGAGCAATGTAATGATCGATTGGTAAATCATCGTTTTGAAATAGTTTTTCGCGGTACTTTAAATATTGCTCTGAGCGAATGCGGGCAATTTTAGTGGGCGTTTTAAAAATACTGTACGCCACTTGGCATGCAACCATGTTCACTTCATCTGAACTGGTTACCGCAATAATCATATCGGCATCTTCAGCACCTGCACGGCGTAATACATCAGGATGCGCGCTGTGGCCCATAACCCCTTGTAAGTCGTACTTATCTTGAAGTTCACGTAATCGGTTACCGTCTATATCAACAACGGTAATTTCGTTTTGTTCGCCAACTAAGTTTTCAGCAAGCGTAGCACCAACTTGCCCGGCACCGAGTATAATTATTTTCATTATTTACCCGTGGTATTGATCATAATTTAATTAAAAAAATAGCCATTTAATGTTTCATAAATGGCTAACTATTTAGTGTACGGCTATTAGGCTTTTTTAACTAGCTTAGCGTAATAAAATCCATCACTTTCACCGGGCAGTAACTGCAAACCTGGCGTTGTTACGGTATCGTTTTCGTGTAGAGGTATATGTTCTACATCATCATTATTAGCTAAAAACTTAGCAACTTGCTGTTGGTTTTCTTGTGGAAGAACCGAACACGTAGCATATACCAATGTGCCACCTGGTTTTAACAGTGGCCAAATGCTATCAAGAATATCGCTTTGTAACTTAGCTAAGTCTTCGATGTCTGATGCGCGACGTAACCATTTTATGTCAGGGTGACGGCGAATTACACCAGTGGCCGAACAAGGCACATCAAGTAAAATACGATCAAATAATTTTTCATCCCACCATGTATGTGGTTGTGATGCGTCGCCACATTGTAGGTCTGCACCTAAGCCAATGCGAGTTAAGTTTTGCTTAACACGTTCAAGGCGAGTTGAGTCGCTATCAAGTGCAAGTACATCTGCATCAGCAAGCTCTAAAATATGACATGTTTTACCGCCAGGTGCTGCGCAGGCATCCAAAATATAGTCATCTGCTTTAGGTTCTAAAAAGCGGGCTGCCAACTGTGCAGCAGCATCTTGTACTGAACATGCACCTGTATCAAACTCAGGCAACGAAAATACATCACGTGGTTTGGCAAGTTTAATCCCATCAATAAAATCAGGGTTTAAGGTGTGTTCAATATCGTTAGCGCTAAGCATGTCGCTGTATTCTTGCGTGCTAAATTGGGCTTGATTGACACGAAGCCACATTGGCGCTTGTTGCTGGTTTTCTTCAAGTAGTGCTTCCCAGCTATCTGGGTAGGCTGTTTGCACCTGTTTAATAAACCAATTTGGATGGTTGTATAAACATACCGGAATAAGCTTCGCTTTTTCTTCAAGCTCAGCTTGTTGACGCTGAAAGCTACGTAAAATGGCGTTTATCAGCCCTTTTAATCCTAAAGCGCGTAGTTGAGCCAGTGCGTTAACCGTTTCTGAAATGGCAGCATGAGGTGGTACGCGCATATGCTGCAGTTGATAAATACCTACGTATAATAAAAACTGAAATATTCTACGTTTACCTTTTAATGGCTGCTCTACTAAGTGTTGGCAGTAATTTTCAAGGCTCGGTAAGTAGCGTAAAACGCCATAACAAATTTGCTGTAGCAACGCTTTATCTTTAGGCGGCAAGCCTTGGCTTGCAAATGGAAGTTCTTGATTAAGCGATGCGCCTTTATCAACTACGTTATATAAAGTTTCAGCGGCAAGCGCTCGTACGTTTGGAACATTACTCATTGTTTTCGCCTAATATTGTGCCAGGAGTAACCCAGTCACTACGACCATTTAAAAAGTCGTTAATTGCCATTGGTTTTTTACCTTGCGGCTGTAATTGCGTAATACATAAAGCGTGTTCGCCACACGCCACTACTACGCCATTTTTGTCGCTTGATAAAATTTGCCCAGGATCACCTGATTGCAGCATAACCTGCGCTTGATGAATCTTTACTGTTTGCCCACCCATTTGGGTAAAGCACATTGGCCACGGGTTAAAAGAGCGAATGTTTCGCTCGATTTGAAGCGCACTCATGGACCAGTCGATATCAGCTTCTTCTTTAGAAAGCTTTTTAGCGTAGTTAGCAAGTTCATCGTTTTGAGGTTCAGGGGTGATCTCACCATTAGCTAATTTATTAATGGTTTCAATTAACGCATCTGGACCTAGCTCAGCAAGCTTTGTATATAAGCTTGCGCTAGTTTCTGTTGTGCTAATAGGGCAGCGGCTTATATGTAGCATATCGCCGGTATCTAGCCCTTCATCCATTTGCATTATTGTTACGCCGGTTTGTTCATCACCTGCCCAAATTGCGCGTTGAATAGGTGCAGCACCGCGCCAGCGCGGTAATATAGAGCCATGCACATTTAAACAACCTAAACGTGGCGCTTCTAAAATAGCTTTAGGTAAAATTAAGCCATATGCTACAACAATCATAATGTCGGCATTTAAGCTTGTTAGCTCAGCTAGTGCTTCATCATTTTTTAATGACTGTGGCTGAAAAACCGGTAAATTGTGCTCAAGCGCTAGCTCTTTCACTTCACTGGCTTTTAATTTTTTACCACGACCTGCAGGGCGATCTGGCTGGCTATATACACCCACTATTTTGTGTTCGCTTTGTATCAGCGCTTGTAAATGACGTGCGGCAAAGTCTGGCGTACCGGCAAATATAATGCGTAATGGTTGAGTCACTGAGTTTTCCTAAGGTGCTTATTACTGTTCTGCAAACTTGGCTTCTTTTTCAAGCTTTTTACGAATACGTTGGCGCTTTAATGGAGATAAGTAATCAATGAATAGCTTACCTTGAAGGTGATCTAGTTCATGTTGAATACAAATAGCCAATAATTCATCTGCATCTAGTACAAATTCTTCACCGTTTTCGTTAAGTGCAGCGACTGTTACTGTTTCAGCGCGGTCTACTTTTGCATACGAGTTAGGTACTGATAAACAGCCTTCTTCGCTAACGGTAGAGCCGTCTTTTTTAATGATTTGTGGATTAATTAATACCAGTGGCTCATTGCGCTCTTCTGATACATCAATAACAACGATTCGTTGATGAATATCTACTTGCGTGGCCGCAAGACCAATGCCATTTTCATCGTACATTGTCTCTAGCATGTCTTTTACAATTTGGCGTACTGTGTCGTCAACTTGTACAACATCTTTTGCTACAGTACGTAAACGTTCATCTGGAAATCTTAAAACTTCTAACCTAGCCATAGTTACCTTTTTCACTTGTGCTTAATTTAGGGTATTGTATGCTCTTATTTTAGCCATTCGCGTTCACCTTTAACAGGTTTTGGGCAATAATAATGAAAAAACAATACAAGGAAGCTCGATGAAATCTCCATTACTTGCAATCATGCTTACGTTAAGCGCTGCGTTTCCCGCAGTTGCTGATGTACTTAAAATAAAAAAAGACGCACCAAAACAGTATGTTGTAAAAAAAGGCGATACACTTTGGGATATTTCTGGCATCTATTTAGATGAGCCTTGGCTATGGCCTGAACTTTGGCAAATGAATCCACAAATTGACAACCCACACCTAATTTACCCCGGTGATGCATTAGCGTTGATATACGATGCTGATGGAAACCCACGTTTAGTGATCAATAAAGGATATAGAAAGCTATCTCCTCAGGGTCGTATTACACCAAAAGGGCGTAATGCTATTACTACTTTGCCGCTTGAAATGATCAAACCTTATATCAGTTACGAGCAAGCAATGAACAGTGATGATATTAAAGGTAAGCCTTATATTTTAGGTGCTAACGAAAATACTAAAACACAAACGTTAGGCCACATTTTATATGCTAAAGGCGACTTACAAGTACATAAAGCATATGCCATTTACCATAAAGGTGACCCTTACACAGACTTAACTGGTGAAGTGTTAGCAACGCGTGCATCTTATGTGGGTATAGCACGTGCCTTTAGAACGGGTGATGAGAAAAATGGCGTGCCTTCGTCATTACGTGTTGAGTCTGTTAAACGAGAAATTCAGCAGGGTGATTTTTTAATGCCGGCAATGGAAGGCCAAATGCTCCCTGCGTACTTTGATATACACCGTCCCTCTGAGCCTGTAACAGGTAATATTATTGCTTCACCACGTGAAGTTAGAGAATTCAGCACAATGGATGTTGTGGTGCTAAACTTAGGCAGTGAACAAAATATAGAAGCGGGTCATGTATTAGATCTAGAGCGTCAATCACCAACGGTTATCGATGGTCCTCGTGGCCCTCGTTACCCAGAAGATTCTAGTAAATACGAGAAGCTTTTATCTGATGTGAGCCAATTATTTGGTGATGAGTCTGACGAAGAGAGCACAACGTGGACCATGCCTAAAGAAAAAGTTGGCGAGCTAATTGTCTTTAAAGTGTATGACAAAGTAAGTTATGCATTAATAACTAAAAACCAGCACCCAATTCGCATTGGAGATATTGCAGTTATTCATTAAGAAGTAGCGAGTCGGTGCTCTAGGAGAGAGCATGGATCAGTCATCTGGCAAGCTAGCCCACTGGCTTGCCTTTTATATGTGTAAAGGGTTGGGTATAAAGACCCTTTTAGCACTATCTACAAACTATCCCCTTGGGTCGTTATTCGACTTATCTCATGACAAGCTTTTACAGCTTGGGTTAACCGCTAATCAAGCGAGTAATTTACTCAACACCAATTGGCAACAAGTCAGTCATTATGAGCAATTAATAGCGCTGAACAACATTACTGTTGTTTGTATTTTTGATGCGCTTTACCCAGAAGATCTCCGGCAGATTGCCAGTGCGCCTTTATTACTCTTTTGCAGGGGAGATGTCTCGTTATTATCAACTCCACAGATTGCAATTGTTGGCAGCCGTAATGCTACACCTACCGGGCTTGAAATAGCCTCAGAATTTGCATACGAGTTAACTTTGGCGGGTATTACAGTTACTTCAGGCATGGCGCGGGGAATAGATGGTGCAGCACACAAAGGTTCTCTTGCTGGTACAGGTAAAACCATAGCTGTGCTTGGTACTGGGGTTGATATTTACTACCCCAAACGCCATAAACTATTAACAGACCAAGTTTTAGAAAACGGCCTGCTGGTGAGTGAGTTTTTACCAGGCACAGCTGCTCATGCGCACAACTTTCCGCGCCGTAATCGTATTATTTCTGGGTTATCGTTAGGAGTACTTATTGTTGAGGCTGAAATTAAAAGTGGTTCGTTAATTACAGTACGCTATGCGCTTGAACAAAATAAAGAGGTATTTGCAGTACCGGGTTCTATTAAAAACCCGTTAGCGCAGGCAAGTCACTTTTTAATAAAGCAAGGTGCTAAGCTGGTAGAAAACGTGGCTGACATTCTTGATGAGGTGAGTTTTACTTACGACAATAATGTATGTAATAAAGAGCAGCCGATTCAAGCCAATTCTCAATGTGAGGTTTTAAATAGTATTGGCTTTGAAGTAACCAGTGTAGATGACATTGTGCGTCGTGCGCAGTGGCCAATAGATAAAGTACTCAGTAGGTTGCTCGATTTAGAATTAGACGATCAGATTGAGCGAGTGTTAGATGGTTACATCAAGTTAAGCGCAGGAAGGTAATATGTTTGATATTCTTTTGTATCTTTTTGAAAATTACATTCATAGCGAAGCGGATATATTTGCAGAGCAAAATGAGTTAACCGATGAGCTACTGCGTGCGGGCTTTAATAAGCCTGAGATATTTAAAGCTCTTGATTGGTTAGAGCAACTAGCCGATTTACAACACAGCGATGAGTCTCCTTATCTTATTGCTAACCCTAAAGATGCTGTGCGTATATTTACCGATAGTGAATGCCAAAGGCTCAGCGCTGAGTGTCGTGGCTTTTTAATGTTTATTGAACAAATAGGCGTAATTAACAATGTAACACGTGAAATGGTAATGGACTGTTTAGCCTCTCTTGATAAACCAACTATAAGCCTAGAAGACTTAAAGTGGATTGTACTTATGATCTTGTTTAACGTTCCTGGCTCTGAAGAGGCATATGAGCAAATGGAAGATTTGATTTTTGATGAACCCAGCGAACTTCTTCATTAGAGATAATTATCTTAATTGTACTCAAATTACTTAAAAGGATAAGCACGGCATTGCTTGTATCTTTAAGTGGTTTGGGTATATTAGGCGAAAATTCACCAACCTATTAGGATCACCATGAGTAAAATCGACCATTCGCTTTTCTCGGCGAACAAGCACGCCCTCGAAAAAGAATACGAGATATGCCCACAGTGTGGTTCAGAGTTAGTGATCCGCAATAGTAAATCAGGCCCTTTTCTAGGATGCGCAAGTTATCCCAAATGCGACTTTATTAGGCCGCTGGCACATCACGACAGTAACGAAATCAAAATATTAGAAGATTCAGCATGTCCTGAGTGTAGCAAACCGCTGGTGGTTAAAAATGGCCGCTATGGTATGTTTATTGGGTGTACGGGTTATCCAGAGTGTCATTACATTGCTAACGAAAATGAAGAAAAGCAAAGCGAAGATACTTTGCCTAGTTGCCCTAAATGCAAAAAAGGTCATTTAGTCGCGCGCAGTAATAAGTTTGGTAAAGTATTTTATTCTTGTGATTGTTATCCAAGCTGTAAATACACGCTTAATAATAAACCGGTTGAACATCCGTGTCCTGAATGTGACTGGCCTATCGTCATAGAAAGAAATATGGCAAACGGCATATTATTGCAATGCCCACAAAAAAGCTGCATGCATAAGCTCACCCCAACTGAATAACGTTTAATTATATCTGGAGACTACTTTGTCAGACCTTTCAAATACGCCCACTGCAATAACATGCTTAACGCAAGGCGAAGTTATTTTATACCCAACAGAAGCTGTATATGGTTTAGGTTGTGATCCAGATAATCAACAAGCCGTTGAAGCACTATTAGCTATTAAGCAGCGCCCGGTTGAAAAAGGGCTTATTTTAATCGCTGATAACTACGGACAATTATTAAAATACGTAGATGATGCAAAAATACCAATGGATAAACGCGCTGATATTTTTTCGAGTTGGCCTGCTGCAATTACATGGGTGATGCCTGCATCTAAAAATACGCCTAAATGGCTCACAGGGCAGTTTGATACCATTGCAGTAAGAGTAACAAACCATCCAACAGTAAAGCGTTTATGCCAAGAGTTTGGTAAGCCATTAGTATCAACCAGTGCAAACTTAACCGGCCAAGAAACGGTAATTAGTATTGAGCAAGCCAAAGCGCAATTTGCAGAACAAGTTGGCTTTTACGTTGACGAGCCGTTAGGTGGTAATACTCAACCAAGCACAATAAAAGACGCCATGACTGGCAAAATATTTAGAGGTTAATATGCAAAGCGAATTATTAGATCAAGTAAAAGCCTACTTTATGGCTTTGCAAGACACTATTTGCCAAGGTTTGGAGGCTGCAGATGGCAGTGCTAAATTTATAGAAGATAACTGGCAGCGAGCAGAAGGTGGTGGTGGTCGTACACGTGTAACCACAAATGGCACTGTAATAGAGCAAGGCGGAGTTAATTACTCACACGTATTTGGCGCTTCAATGCCAGGCTCTGCAACAGCACATAGACCAGAGCTTGCAGGACGCAGCTTTCATGCATGTGGTGTGTCGTTAGTTATTCATCCTAAAAACCCTCATGTACCAACAAGTCATGCCAATGTGCGCTTTTTTATAGCCGAAAAAGAAGGCGAAGAGCCAATATGGTGGTTTGGTGGCGGGTTTGATCTCACTCCTTTTTATCCAGTATTAGAAGACGTACAACATTGGCATCAAGTTGCTCACGACATTTGTGCGCCTTTTGGCAGCGACATTTATCCAAAATACAAAACCTGGTGCGATGAATATTTTTATCTTAAACACCGCGATGAAACACGTGGCGTGGGTGGACTATTTTTTGATGATTTGAATGAGCTAGGTTTTGAGCAAAGCTTTGCGTTTATGCAATCGGTGGGTAATGGATTTTTAGATGCCTATTTACCTATTATTGAACGTCGCAAAAATGACGAATACACAGAGCAACAACGTGATTTTCAGCTTTATCGTCGCGGGCGCTACGTTGAGTTTAATTTAGTATGGGATAGGGGCACTTTATTTGGATTACAAAGTGGCGGGCGCACTGAGTCTATATTAATGTCTATGCCACCACTTGCACGCTGGGAATATAACTATAAACCAGAGCCAAGTAGCCCAGAAGCTAACCTATATCAGTATTACTTACGCCCGCAAGAGTGGTTAACGAGTCAACCAAGTGAGCTGATAGCCAGAGAGTGGCAATTATAAAAATTAAACAATAATCAAAAAGGCACTAATTAGCTGTCTCTTGATCACAAGTCTGACTCAAGAGATTTTGCTAAATCGTAGCCTTCCAGGATGGCTTGTAACTTAAGCCATCCTTTCCATAACACTTTCACAGATGCACGCCCT
>NZ_JADYXA010000047.1:0-24963 GCF_015864495.1 Pseudoalteromonas sp. SWYJZ98
CAGCTTCAAATCGGCCGTCACGGCTTTATAATCTTTCCATGAGACATATTTCAATGAGTTTCGAACCATATGCACTATACACAATTGAACATGAGTTTGCGGGTAAGCAGTATTAATTGCACCAGGAAATCCCTTCAGCCCATCTACGCACGCGATTAAGATATCTTCAACGCCCCGTTGGCTTAATTCGGTGAGCACGCTCAACCAAAACTTAGCCCCTTCATTTTCTGAAATCCACATGCCAAGCAATTCTTTATGGCCGTCAATATTAATACCTAAAGCAAGGTAAATAGACTTTTTGATAACGCGCTTATCTTGGCGTATTTTTACAACCAAGCAATCCAAATAAACAATAGGATAAATCGCATCCAGGGGGCGAGATTGCCATTCAGTGACTTGCTCCATAACAGCGCTGGTAACACGTGACAGCAATGTGGTAGAGATATCAGCGCCATACCACTCATGAAAGGCATTCACGATATCGCGTGTGCTCATTCCTTGGGCATACAGCCATAAAATTTTATCATCCATTGAGGTGAATCGAGATTGATGCTTTTTAACAAGCTGTGGCTCAAAAGAGCCTTCACGGTCGCGGGGCGTATCAAGCTCAAACTCACCGTCTTCTGTCTTGATACGCTTACTTGTTTTACCATTTCGGCTATTACTGCTCGTGGATTTACTGTGTTTTTGATAGCCTAAATGTTCATCCATTTCTGCATTAAGTGCGGCTTCAACAGTTATCTTTTTTAACATCTGACTAAATTTATTTAAATCGTCAGGTGTTTTAATACTTTTAGCTGCTTCTTTTGCAAACGCTTCGAGTTCTTCTTTATTCATGTTCATCGCCTAATCCTTAAACTCTTTTTAGAGTAAATAATGATAGGCAGTTACACAAAATTAGTTACATCCTCAAAACCGTTGTTATTATAATAAATTTATATCGAATACTATGAAGCATCAAATCTAACCCTTAACCATCATTTAATTATGTTTTAGTTATTATTGTGTAATCAGGCAATCCATAATTACAAAAAAGTTACTTATTACGCCCTTTGTAGCACTAAAACCTTAACATTGAGAATGCTTTTAAATTCATATACTAAATATAGCTGTTTATTTAATTTTGTACTGACTTACTTTGTTGCAATTTCATTCTTGGTTTAATAAGTGACCTGTGTAAAACTACCTTAGTTAATTTAGTAAATCAGGTGACATGAATGTCGAATATTAAAGCTTGGAAACTTATAAGCCTGTTTTGTTTGTTCGCAGTGCTTATGGGTTGTCAATCTAAAGAAGAGCAGCTGCAACAAACAATTCAAGAGTCTATTAAAAAAGCAGATACAGAGCTGTCACAGCTTGGTACTGCGCTTGATAATGGGAATGTGCGCAATGCTGTATTACTTAAAGAATATGGCGAGCTCCTTAAAAAACAACAGCCAGAGCTTACAAAAGTTGTTGATGTAATTACCCTTGATGCAACGCGCCGAGGCGCACTTTATAGTGGTTTAATACAGCGACTTAAAGATATTAAAGGAACTTACTTAATTCCTCCTTACGAAGATACGTTGCATAGTATTGATTTGTTGCGTGATGCGTCTAAACCTACGCTATTTTCTGATGCGTTAACCGATCCTATTAATATGCTAGCTGATATGTCCAAAGGCACTTTAGCGCGTGTAGGCGCAATTAGTAAGCAAGCTGAAGGTGAGGGTGTTGGTAACCAAATGGTAGGTAACCCTAACTATGGTAACTGGCAAACAAATAGTAATGGTATTAGCTTTTGGCAATGGTACGGCATGTACCGTATTTTAGGCGATGTATTTGACCGTGTTGAATATGGAAGTTGGAGCAAACGCCGAAAGTATAGTTATTACAATGACTATGGCCGTTCGCGTTACTCAAGCCCTAAACAAATTAAAACCCAAAGCGCGCTAGAAACACGCACGCGCCAAACATACCAACGCCAAGGTAAGCAGTTTACAAGCCCTTATGCGAGTAAAAAAACAGGTGCATCCGGTTTAAGCCGTAGTAGTTATACGCCACCAAAAAGCCGCAGTAGTTATTCTCGTTCGAGCAGTTATAGCAATAGCTCAGGATCGGTGCGTGATAGCGGTAGCAGAACCTCTCGTGGCGTGAGCCGTGGTAAGTAAAAGAATAAAGTTGGAGTTAGAATAATATGTATGAATTTAATGGAATAACTATGTGGTCGCTACAAGCATTGGCGATTGATTTTGCAATTATTGTTTTATTATTTGTAAGCCTTAAATATATAAAAGGTTGGGTTTCAAACTTACACGCAAATGATGAAATAACAGAGCGTGATAACTTTGCTTTTGGTATTAGCTTTGCCGCTGGTTTAGTGGCACTGGCGATTGTATTAACAGGTGTAAGTAGTGGTTCTTTTGCTGCAACATTGCAACAAGAAGCACTGCAAATGTTAGCTTACGGCGCATTAGCAATTGTACTTATTAAGTTGGGTCACTTTTTTCAAGATAAAGTAGCGCTTCGTAAAGTAAGCCTGCACGACGAAATAGTTAAAGGTAACGTTACAGCTTCAATAATTGATTTTGGTCATGTTGTTAGCGTTGCAATAGTTATTCGCTCAGCACTTTTATGGGTGGCTACTGATGGCTGGCATGGTCTTCCAATTGTAATTGCTGCCTTTATTATAGGTAGTGTTGTATTACTACTTGTTAGCCAGTACCGAGTGCAGTTATTTAAGCGTACAAACAAAAGTGGCGACTGCCTACAACAAGCAATTGTTGATGGTAACTTAGCTGTGGGTATTCGTTACGCTGGATTTTTAATAGGTAGTGCATTAGCTATTACAGCTGCAACGGGTGTTGCGCCATACGCTGCTGATAACATTAATGCGAGTTTACTATACTGGGCTATTAGCGCTGTTGTGAGCCTTGTCGCATTTATTATTTTGCACTTAGTGACAATTAAAATAATTTTATCTGGTTGCGATATTTCCGATGAAGTTAATCGTCAAAAAAATGTAGGTGTAGCAGCTATTTCTGCAGCAGTATCATTTGCTGTAGGTATCACTATGGCAACCTTACTAGGCGCATAATCAGTGTCATCAACCAACACTCCCCCAAGTAAGTCTCGCTTACTTGGGCACGATATATTACTAATTACTGTTATGGCCGTGCTTGCTGGGTGCGGCCTTATTTATGAATACTTACTCTCTCATTATGCGGGCCGTGTACTTGGCTCAGTAGAAAGCGCTATTTACGCCATGATCGGTACTATGATTGTAGCAATGGGCTTAGGCGCTTTTTTAGCGCGTTGGTTTAAAGATGCATTTACCGCTTTTGCTTGGCTAGAAAGCATTATTGCTTTGGTTGGCATGGGCTGCATTTTAGCGATAGCGGGTGTAATAGCTGTAAGTTATTCTCTTCCTCATTTATTTTCGAGCATTTTTAATTTACCCCCAGATGTTGTACTTAATGGTTACGTATTTCAAAAGCTACAAGAGTGGTCACGTTTTCTACCTTATGTTTTTGGTTTAATACTGGGCTTATTTATTGGTATGGAAATACCGCTTATAGCGCGTATTCGTCAGCACGTTTATGGCCGTTTTTTAGAAAACAACGCAGGGACTATTTATGGTGCCGATTATATTGGTGCTGGTATTGGTGCCGCCATTTGGGTAAGCATCATGCTCTCAATGCCTATAATGCAAGCTGCGGCGTGGACGGCGTTATTTAATATCATCGCAGGACTCGCTTTTTTATGGCGCTATCACACCTATGTGCGCTTTGCTAAGGCACTTTTAGTTTGCCATATAGTACTGTTGGCATTGTTTGGCTTTATTTTAGTATTTGGCAGTAGCTGGATGAACAATCTAAGTAATGTTTTATACAAAGATAAGGTAATTTATTCGCAAGCAACTAAATACCAACACGTAGTTTTAACCGAAAGATTAAGCAAAAACCAACCTCAGCCAATCACCGATTTATATTTAAATGGGCGTTTACAGTTCTCAAGTATTGATGAGCAAATATATCATTCAATGCTGGTTTACCCTGCAATGCTTGCCTCTAACAGACACGACCGTGTATTAATAATTGGTGGTGGTGACGGGCTTGCACTTAGAGATGTTTTAAAGTGGCCTGTAAGTGAGGTAACGCTAATAGATTTAGACGCGCAACTACTCAATTTATTTGGTCATAAAGACGGTGACTTTACCCCGCCAGAGCACATCAATAAGCGATTACTACAGCTAAACAATAAATCGATGCAAGACTCGCGAGCCAACATAATTGTGGGTGATGCATTTTTAGAAGTTGAAAAGCTGCTTGATCAATCTAAGCAGTTCGACACCATCTTAATTGATTTACCGGACCCAAATCACCCTGATCTAAATAAAATGTACAGTGACTATTTTTATAATCATGTACGTCAGTTATTAGCACCCGATGGCGCAATGGCGGTTCAATCAACTTCACCTTACCACGCTAAAAAAGCGTTTTTAAGCATTGCTAAAACAGTTAAAGCCGCAGGGTTTGAGTATGTTGAGCAGTATCAGCAAAACATACCTTCGTTTGGGCAGTGGGGCTGGACTATAGCCACTAAAATGGGTCAGTCGGCCAGTGGCCGTATTAATGATGCAACGGCTATGCCTGTGCCATCAAGGTGGATTAGTAAAGAATATTTATTGGCAAGTTTTGTATTTCCTAACCACTACTTTGAACAAGTTAAAAGTATTGAGGTCAATAGGTTAGGATCTGGTCAGCTTTATGATTACTACCGAACTGCATGGCAAATAGAAAGCGAATTGTATAAAAACTAATAAAACATGGTTGACATAATATGTCGGCCGTGAGAATCTTAACTCAGACATAATATGTCAAACGACAAAAGGCAGAGACATGGAATTAAATGAACTTTCAATAAAATTAGCTTCTTTTGAAACTGAAGGCGCTAACTTTGAGTCTTTCTTGATTGCCAACCCAGGCGAGCAAGATGTTTTACAAGTCATTGTTGATGGAAATGATGAACTTCCAATTTTTGTTACACAAACGCAAGAGCAGTTGTTATGTATTAGCTACTTGTTTGACGAAGATGAAGTTAAGAGTGAATTACGCAACGAGTTAAACGAAACATTACTACGTTTAAACGTGCCAATTCCACTGAGTGCATTTGCTAAAATCGATAACAAATACGCGATTTTTGGTGCACTGTCGGTAAATTCATCATTAGATGACGTTACCCACGAACTAGTGACATTAGCCGATAACGCTATCGATGCACTAGAAGCCGTGACCTTGTATTTAAACGATTAATAGCCAGTTAGTGGAGTTAAGATTATGAGTATTTTAAAAAAATTATTTACAGCAGTACGTGGCGGCGCTCGTGAAGCAGGCGAAGCAATTGTAGACAAAAATGGCATCCGTATTTTTGAGCAAGAAATTGCAGACGCGCAAAATGCACTTCACCGCGCTAAAAAAAGCCTTACAGAAGTAATGGCTAAAGAAATGCAAACTAAGCGTAAAATTAGCGCTGTAGATGCATCAATCGCGGAACACGAAGCGTATGCAGGCCAAGCTCTTGAAAAGGGCAACGAAGCGTTAGCATTAGAAATTGCAGAAAAAATTGGTGACTTTGAAGCTGAAAAAGCCGAAAACGAGCAAGTATTATCTGGCTTTAGTAACCATATCGTTGCGCTTAAGCAGCAAGTTAAAGATGCTGAAAAATCGATTAAAGAGAATCAGCGCCAGCTTACAATGGTTAAAACCACTGAAAGCGTACAGCAAGCAACAATGGCTGTTAACAGCACGCTTAATACAAACAGCTCGTCTATGACATCGGCTCGTCAATCGCTTGAACGCATTAAACAGCGTCAACAAGATCGTAGCGACCAGCTTGGTGCTGCAAAGCAACTTGAGTCAGACGTAAATGGCGATGACTTAAAAGCAAAAATGGCTGAAGCAGGCATTGGCGACACAAGTCCAAAAAGTGCTGATATTTTAGCTCGCATCAAAGCGAAGCAAAATAGCTAACCATTACGTTTATACTTTAAAAAGGTAACCGAGTTTTGCTCAGTTACCTTTTTTGCTTAGAAGGCAGCCTTCCTATGTTTAATTTTTTCAAATCTAAAAAAGAGCCAGAGCGTCAGCTTAATCATCCGAGCGAGCTTAAAAAAGGCGACATGTTTAGCGTTATCGACTCATTTGCTTATCCGGCATGGTTAAAAGGTGAAATGCTACGTGTTACTGATATTCAGACTTACCAATATCAGCACAGCAGCGATACTGAATTTGTACTTGAGACAAATAGCGGCCAAGTTGTATTTTTACAAATTGAGCAAGATGACGGCGAGCAGTGGGCTAACTTTTCTATAAAAATTCAGCGAAACGAAGTTGAAGAGATATTTGGCCTTGATGAGTTTGCACGTATTTTTGATGAAGAGTCGTTAACCCACATTACAGTGCAAAATAGACCAGAGCGCTTTATGCAGTTCTTAGCTAAAAGTTATCAACAAAGCCAGTCGCCTTATGTGTGTTATTTCCATAATAAAGATTACCGCAACCAAACATTGCCTCGCTATGAGCAAGAAGGTGGTGAACCATGTGAAATGATTTGTTTAGCATCAGATAATGAAGGCTTTGGTTTAAATATCGAAATTTGGGATGGCGGCGAAACCGAAGTATCGCTAACGCTCATGCGTCCAATGTCAGACATTGTAGACTTGTTTCCCGGAGATGCTAAGTGAGAGATGCTAAAGACAAGTGGTTACGTCAGGAACAAGCTGTGCGTGCCACACAAATGGCATTTGATCTAAGCAGTGAAGTTCAAAAGCTGATAAAAAAGCAAGCTATTGACCAAGAGTTAACGCCGTCAGATATGATCCGTAAAATACTTGGCTTAGATGTAAAATCTAAAAAAACGCGTCAACGTTTATCGTTTAATTTAAATGATGATGAGATTGCGCAACTAGCCAGTCGCTTTGATGTCCCAAGTGATGATAAGCGAGCCGTAAAACAACAAGTAGCTGACTTACTAATTGCTCACACTAAAAAAACTAAGTAGTTGCACTAGATTATTATGAATATTACTCTAATTGCTTATCTACTTATTTTTGCGTTGTTTGGTACTGCGGCGAGTTATTTTGTACGCTTTATTTATGCATATTGGGTGCTTAAAACAATGCCCATGAAGTACATTATAAAAGCGGGTATTTGCGTGGTGCTGGTGGTTGTAATTTCAGCGTTAATTCCGTATTTAGGTTAACGCTGAGATTAGATTATACGCAACCGCTTTTATTTTATATCAAACGACTGGCATTGGTGATTAATACACAGCGATTGCACTTTAAGTACTGGTGAACAATCGGTTAAGCCTTGTGCTTTATTTTGTATTTTTTCTTGTTTTGTTATTTGTTGAGCAAGCTGTTCAGCTTCTTCTTGAGATGTGTTCAGCGTTGAATAAACAGCATACTTACTCGGTCCGCCGCATGCGCGGGCGCCCACTTCAAGTACTTTGCACTGAAAACTTGCGGTGCAGCTGTTATTACTCACCATGTTACTAAGATCATAGTTTAAGTCAGACAAGTTTTTACTTTGCTCATTTGACGTCACAGTACTAGCACAACCACTTAGTAATAAAATGCTGCTAGCAATGCTTAAAATTGATAGTTTAATTGCCGATGGTAAACAACTCATAACGTTATCCTTAAAATGCACTTACCGCTGAGCCTTCAAGTTTAACACATTTATTTTCAACACACTGCGTGCTTGGCGTTGTTAAATGCTGACAAATGCTCATCATCCCTTTTTGTGAATTATAACTACTTTCAAGCTTAGTAATTTTATCGCTAAGGGCTGCTACTTGTTTTTCAGACGCTGATTTTGTTGAGTACACAATAAAGCTGCTTGGCCCACCACATGCGCGACTGCCTACTGCACTTATTCTGCATTGAGTGCTGGTATCACATTGCGTATCTGTAATTAGCGTATTTAATTCGGCTTTAGCTGTTTTTATATCGTCTATTGAAACGTTTTTTAAATCGTTTATTGAAACGCTTTCAGCAATTACATTATTTTTTGTATTTTCTTGTAATTGAGTGTTTTCTTTTAGCTTTTGCAGCTCTTGCTTTGGCGCTTCAGTTTCTGAGGTTATTGTTACTTGCTGCGTTTCAGTTGGCGTTTTATCTAAGCATGCAGTTAAACAAAGTGGTAAAAGTATGGCTAACAATGGGGTACGCATAACAAACCTTGATAGTGATGAAATATTCATCACTATCATACACGGTGCATTTTTTACGGCAATAAAAACTATATTATCAAGTAATTAAAGCCGTGAAAAATATCGTTTATTAAAGTCCACCCTGCGTTAGTTTGGTGGGATTAAGTAGCTTTTCGAGTTCACTGCGTGGTAAATCGGTTTCTTGTTCGGCTACATCAATAATAGGGCGGGCTTCATTATAAGCCTGCTTTGCTATTTTTGCTGCTTTTTCATAACCGATCACCGGATTGAGCGCAGTCACTAAAATTGGATTTTTAGCGAGTGCTTTATCTATATTAGGCTGATTTACTTTAAAGCTGGCAATGGCTTTATCGCCCAATGCTTGTGCGCTATTGGCAAGTAATTCTATGCTTTGCAAAATATTATACGCAATGACTGGCAGCATAACGTTTAGCTCAAAATTACCCGCTTGGCCTGCTACTGTAATGGTCGCGTCGTTACCGATTACTTGTGCGCTTACCATGACTGCGGCTTCTGGTATTACCGGATTTACCTTGCCAGGCATAATAGACGAGCCCGGTTGAAGTGCTTCTAGCTCTATTTCGCCTAAGCCCGCAAGTGGTCCTGAGTTCATCCAGCGTAGGTCGTTCGCTATTTTCATTTGTGCTACAGCGAGTACTTTTAATTGCCCCGAAAGCGCTACTATGGCGTCTTGTGAGCCGATGTTATAAAAAAAGTTACTACTAGGCGTAAATCTAATGCCTACATTGGCACTCAGGTTTTCTGCAAATTTGGCTGCAAACTTAGGGTCTGCATTTATTCCTGTTCCAACAGCTGTACCGCCTTGTGCCAGTTCGCATACACGCTCTAAGCTATGTCTAATTCCTGCTGCGGCATGGTTAACTTGTGACTGCCATGCACTTAGTGTTTGATCAAATGTAACAGGCATTGCATCCATTAAATGCGTACGGCCCGTTTTAACTATATGGCCTACTTCAGCTTTTTTCTTTTCTAGGCTTTGCGATAAGTTTTCAAGCGAAGGAAGTAATTCATACACTACATTTATTGCGCTACTGAGTGCGATAGCAGTAGGGACTACATCGTTAGAACTTTGCCCCATGTTTACATCATCATTAGGGTGAATGCTTTCACTGCCTAATCGGCTAGCAAGCGTTGCAATAACTTCGTTGGCATTCATATTTGAGCTTGTGCCCGAACCGGTTTGAAAAATATCAACGGGGAAATGCTCAACATGCTCGCCATCAATAATACTTTGACAAGCTTGCTCAATAGCATTTGCTTTGTCTTTACTTAAATGGCCAAGCTCGCAGTTACTTTGCGCAGCAGCTTGTTTTATATAAGCCAGTGCAGTGATAAATTGCTTTGGCATAGATAAGCCACTAATGGCAAAGTTATTAACTGCTCGTTGTGTTTGCGCCTGATAAAGCGCATCAGTAGGTACTTGTAGCTCGCCCATGCTGTCTGATTCTGTTCTAAAGTTGCTCATAAGTGTGCTCCTTAAAAAGGGTTGAATTCGTGACTAAGAATACGAGCTTCACGCTCAAGTATTAAAAATTGTGCAGTATTGTTATGCACCTTATAAAACCGTTTTAATGCTAATAATGGTTTGTATAGCTGCTCTAAACATTGTTTACGAATAGCATTATGTATAAGAGGGTCGCACATTTTGTTCATAATTTCATGGTGTGTGCGCCTAAGATAAAACTCTTGAAGCAAGGGATTATGTTGTTGCTCAAATTTTTTGGCGACGTTAAGGGCGGTTTCTATGTAATCGGCAACGAGCATGGGTGCATGCAGGCCAGGTCTTAAGCAATGACAAGAGAGTTCTTGATGGCAACGATGCTGGGCATAATTTGAATACATAAAAAAACCGACTCAAGTTAACGATAATAGTTATCATTACATTTAATCGGTTTCAGTGTAAACAGTTATTATAAAAATTATTTGCGATACTAATTTGAGTATTAATTGTAGCCAAGAATAAATATCTGATCTGTTTCATGTTTGGTCATCGCCTGTTGATTATGTTTAGGGTGCGAAAGTAAATCGATTACTGTAGCTCTCATATCAACGACGTAACTATGATCGTCGGTGGTTTTTTCGGTTATAGCAATGGCCGCGTCTACAGCGGTATAAGGGGGTATATGCATAATTTTATCCTTTGAAATTTAATATAAGTTAAACCCTTTAGTGGGTTAACAATATAAAAGCATATTACGTACCAACCATAATGAACCAGCTCAACCATATGATAGTTATAGTATTTAAAAATTACCTCTTTTTCATCACGACAAAATAAGCTAAATTTGCTTTACTGTTGTGCATTAATCTACAATTTTGGTGCACAGTAATGACAAAGCCATTTTCACAAGCCTGTGAAAACAATAAAACCCCTATTTTAGAGCAATTAAAGGACATATTAAAAAATACTAAAACAGTACTCGAAGTCGGATCAGGAACAGGCCAGCATAGTGTGTTTTTTGCAGAGCAATTACCACATTTACAATGGCATACAAGTGATCGCGCTATAAACCACGAAGGGATTAATTTATGGCACCGCGAAGCTAATTTAACTAATTTACATGCACCACTTGAGCTTGATTTAAATAATGAATGGCCTGTAGATAAGGTTGACGCTATTTATACTGCAAACACATTTCATATTGTAAGTTGGCAATTAGTTGAACGTTTTTTTGATGGTGTTAAACGTCACTTAAATAGCGACGGTATGTTGTGTATTTACGGACCATTTAAGTACCAAGGTGAATTTACCAGCCCAAGTAATGATGACTTTAGTGCCTTTTTAACAGAGCGCGATCCGTTAAGTGGAATAAGAGATTTTGAAGCAGTTGAACAACTAGCTAAGCAAGCAGGGCTTACGCTTATTAGCGATACTGCCATGCCTGCAAATAATCAGTTACTCGTTTTTAAACGGCAGTAATGAGCTACATTGCTCTTTATATATATCAATATGCCCGCGTTCACGCTTTAAGTAGTCGCTTATTGCATTACTGAAATCGCCATCAACAATATGGTGAGCAGAGTAGGTAAGTACGGGTTCAAATCCGCGTGCTATTTTGTGCTCACCTTGTGCTCCCGAATGAAAGCAGCTGAGTTTATGCTTTATTGCAAACTCAATACCTTGGTAATAGCACAACTCAAAGTGAAGCGAATCTACTTCCTCACTTGCTCCCCAGTAGCGCCCATAAAGCGTATTCTCACCTACTAAACTAAGTGTTGCAGCAATCACGTTGTCGTCTTTTTTGGCCAGCATAATAACGAGGTTATTAGCCATTAATGCATGTAAAAGCGTAAAAAACTCCATATTTAAATAGCCCAAATGACCAGATCGCTTTAAGTAGGTACGCTGATAAAACTCACAAAACAATTGCATTATCTCGGGCGTAATTTGCGTTCCTTGCAGCCATTCAATATCAATATTTTGTTGCGCTATTTTAGCTCGCTCTTTTTTAAGGGATTTACGTTTTCGTGAGTTAAGTATTTGCAAAAAATCGTCAAAGGTTTCAAAACCTTTATTAAACCACTGAAATTGCACACCCACTCTTAGCATGGCGTGTTGCTCAGTTAATGATGTTGCTTGAGCTTGATCGCAAAAGTTAACATGCCACCCCGACCAACTTTGCTCAGCACTGTGTAAGCTAAGTTGCTCTGTAATGTACTGATACACCGCATTAGGGTTAGCGTGCTCGATAGCAATACGCTTGCCTTCAATAGGGCTAAAAGGAATGCCAGATAGCCACTTGGGATAATATTCTAAACCGTGTTTTTCGTATGCCTCAGCCCATGCCCAGTCAAATACATACTCGCCGTATGAATGACTTTTTAAATACCCGGGTGCAAGTGCAACGAGCGTATCACTTTCAAAAATAGCGAGGTGATGGGGCTGCCAACCACTTTTCTGTGTTACGCATTGGCTTTGTTCAAGGGCATATAAAAAAGCATGTTGAGTAAATGGTTCATCACCAAATAAACGTTGCCACTGCGCCTGATCAATCTCATTAATACTGCTAAACCATTGGTGCGAAAACGTTCCCATGACTACTTACCTTGTAGTTGTTCTAAGCTGTTCTACGTTTTTAATAAACGTACTAATTTGCATTTTAAGCTCGGTAAAATGAGGATTATAAGTTAAGCGCTGTAAAGCTGGATAGTGTTTTAAGTTGGCGCTTGTACGCTCTCCTAGTTGTGGGTTTTTAGTTGTTTTACATGTTTTATATAGGGACTCGTCGTTAATAAAGCTGCCACAATTGCGATAAGTTGCGTTAATTCCATAATGTGGATTTTGCGGTGAGTTAACAACAGCAATATGCGACATACCATGAACCTTTTTACATTGACGTGTTGTGCATTGCGGATTATTTACTGTGTAGTCACTAGCAAAGTCTGGCGGTAAAATATCAGTGCTTCCATAAAGTACTAAAGTATCGAGCGGCTTATATTTGATTGAATTACCTTGGTGTAATGCACTTAATAATTTTAGCGTGGCACGCGTATCTATCGTGGTATCAATATCGCTAAGTACACTAAAAATAGGTAATTTAAGTGCAGGGCGTTTGTTTAAGCTACTTACGCTTGCAAGAGACATTGCATCGTACGAAGCGGCAGCTGCAGTTAAAGGAAATGACTCATACTTAGCAAAGTCTACATCGGCGTCTTTATCAATCCAATTAACAAAGGGTATGGCATCAATCCACTTTGCTATCCAGCCGTACTTATTATGTGGCTCAGAGCCTGGCGAATAAAGCATAAGCGCTTTAATTTTAGGGGATACAGTGTGTTTGGTTGCGTAATCAATAAGTAACGCTGCACCGGTAGAGTAACCTGCGAGTATCACCTCATCAAAGTCTTGTACGGAGCGTTCAATACCGTATTTTATTGCTTGTTGCCATTGGCTAACGTCTACATTAAGTAAGGCACTTGCGGCGCTACCATGTCCTGGTAATAAAATAGTACGCACAGTATAGCCTTGCTGATAATACACTTGTGCTAAATCGTGATACGTAAAGGGGGAGTCAGTTAGTCCGTGGATTAATAGCGCAACTTTATTGCTGTTTGGATGCGTAAGCTCAAAAGGGGCAATAATATCTGCAATAGTAGGGTCAGGTTTTCGCGTACCTTGTGTTACTAATTGCTGATACGTTTGTGTAATAACAGGGCATGGCATATTTGCACGTGGATTGGCTTTATTTATATGTTTATATGCAAAATCTAAGTAATCGTTAAATGGCAAAAGGGCGTGGTAATTAAAGCGCTGGTGGTTGTGCTCATTTTCAAAGCGTAATAAGCCTTGTTGCTTACTTTTTGTTATAAATTTAAAGTCGCTCGCCTGCGATATACAGTTTTGAGCGACAGCTGTGTGAGAAAAAACACTTAAAACAAAACCCAAAAATACTCTTAAAACTATTCTTAAAATTAAACCACTATTGTTCATTAACTTCTGCATATTGGACAAGACACTCGGTTAGCTTAATGAGTTCAAGCGGTTTTGCAAGATGTTGATTAAATCCAACTGCTTGTGCATGTGCTTTATCCTCTGGCATTACGTCGGCAGTTAAAGCAATAATCGGGAGTTCTTGTTCGGTTTTAAACTGGCGGATCAGTGCCGTTGCTCTATAGCCATCCATTATAGGCATTTGGCAATCCATAAGGACTAAATCAAAATGTTGTTTTTTCACTATATCGACCGCCAACTCACCGTTTTCTACTATATACGGCACAATCCCTAACGAGCCAAGCATCGCTTTAATAACCATTTGATTTACTGGGTTATCCTCTGCGACCAAAATGTCTAGCGAAGTAATATTAGTATTATCAAATGTAATAACATGTTCTTTTTTAGGCTCTGTTGTTTCTAATCGTATTGAAAATGTAAAAGTAGAGCCTTTATCTATTTCACTTTTAAGTGTTATTTCTCCCCCCATTAGCTGGCTTAGCTCTTTAGCTATGGTTAAGCCAAGTCCTGTACCGCCAAACTGCCTTGAGGTAGAACTATCAGCTTGGGTAAATGCGTTAAATAATTTTTTATGCTGGCTTGGTTTTATACCTATTCCGGTATCACTAACGTTTATAACAAGCTTTACTTTATTGGCGGCAGTAAACTCTGTTTCTATGTTTAAAGCAACGCTGCCTTGGCTTGTAAATTTAATCGCGTTACTACATAAATTAAGTAATACCTGCTCAATTCGCATAGGATCACCAATAAACCAGGTATTTAAAGGTAGCTTTGAGTTAACTTGCCAGTTAATACCTTTGTTAACTGCGCTTTGTTCAAACATATTGTCTATGCGTGTTATTAAGGCACCTAGGTCGAATGCAATAGATTCAATAACTAACTTTTGGGATTCTATTTTTGATATATCAAGAATGTCATTAATTAAGTTTAATAAACTTTTAGATGATGAGTTTATTTTATCTAAATAGCCAATGAGTGTACTTGCACTGTCTGTTTCTCGGGCAAGTGAAGAGAAACCAATAACGGCGTTTAATGGTGTACGTATTTCGTGGCTCATATTCGCTAAAAATTGGCTTTTAGCCTGATTAGCTAAATCAGACTGCTGCTTTGCTTGTGCGAGTGAGTGTGTACGCTCTGCAACTTGACGTGTAAGTGCAATTTGTTGCTGATTAAACAGCAGTAAAACCATTAAAATTAAAGAACATACGGCAACTTGGAGTATGAGCAATAATAGAGTTAGTTGACTATTATGTTGTGTTAAAAAGCTTTCTTTAAGGGCTAGTTTTACAATCCATTTTTGCCCTGCAAAGTCCACGTCAAACGACATTAATCGGCTGCCTTTGGCTTGCTGAACATCCTGAGAGTAATTACTATAAAACGGCGGTGTGTTTGTATCTTCGTATATACCAATCGAAAACATATCAGACTGTTCTTTAGAAATGGCCTGCTCAATAATACTACGCACTAAAAATATACCAGTGGCATAGCCTTTAATTGTTTTTTCATCGTTATATTGGGAGTACACAGGGGCAAATAATAAATAGGCTGGTTTAGGTTGTTTGGTTTGCACCAACTGAATTATTTTAGTTCCGACTGGCATGTACTTTATAGCGGGGTTAAGCAGAGAGTTTTTTCGATCAGGGTTTGAAAATACATTAAAGCCAATAGCTTTTTGATTACCATTAAAAGGAGCTATGTATTTTACTATAACAAGGGGATCGTTAATTTCAAGAGGTTCGCCAACTATATCAATATCTAAATGGTAAATATTTGATATTTCTTGAGCAAAGACTTCTCGTTGATCTTGAGGTATTTTTGCATTCCACGATAAAGCGTTAATAAACTCGTATTGAGTTAGTAACTGACTAGCATAAGAATAAAAATCTTGCTGGCTCAGCATGGGAGATGATTGAACCTGACTTGCTAAGCTCTGCACTGCAATAATACTGCGATTTGTATATCTATAAAGGCTGTTTTCTATAACGTGGACTTCACGTTCGGCAATTTAAATAGTGCTTATACGATTTTCTTGATCGTATAACTGCGTTGTTACCGCGACTGATAAAAATAAAACTGAGCATACTGCAATTGTCGGAAATGCCGATATAGTATGTTGATTAGACTTTTGTGGTAATAAAGAAAGTAAAAATGGAGTTGCAATTAATACCCCTAATGTATCGCCAAGCCACCAGTAAATAACATTATTCCAATGATTATCAATACTGTAAATCGAGTTGAATTGGCTTAAGGCAAATACGCCAAAGTTAGCCGAAATTAAGCTGACCAATATTGCTATGACAAGGATAAAGTAAATTATATTCTTGCGCTTTTTAAAGCGCAGCGGGTGCCCAAGCCAATACTTTAAAAGAGCTGCGCCGACCATTGCCTGTATAACAACACCAAAGGCGATATACATAGCCTCGTTAAATGAGTTACCGACCAGGACTAGCTCATGAGCAGAACTGTCAAAAATATTAAGGTTAAAGGCAATTGCAGCTACAAATAAAGGCGGGATAAAGCGCCACCACCAAATATAACAACCGACTAGTGCTATGCCGGCAGGTAACCAAATTGGAATTATTTGCGAGTTAAAAGCAAGTTTAGTGAGTGCTATGCCGACTAAAAAATATGCTAAAGCAAACATGATATAAAAAATAATGGAATGATTTTTAGAGTTAAAATTTTTCACATAAGGTCCAAGCAATTATTATTGTCGTTTTGAAATATCAGTATAGCTAACAGTAAGTTATTTTGGTTATTTTTATAAAGGTAACTGTTTTTTGCTAAATGATTGTTTAAGCACAACTGTTGATTCTATATTTGCGATACAGCTTAAGCCACCTAGTTGATGTTTCACAAACGTTTCGTAGCTCTCAAGATCATGTGCAATGATTTTTAATAAATAATCATAGCTTCCTGATATTACACAACACTCTAATACATGTGGTAATTTTTCTACATGTTGCTCAAATTGCTCTGCAGCACTGACCGAGTTTTGGCTTAATCGTACAAACGCATATACCAATACATTAAGATTAAGTGCTTTGGGATTTATGGCGGCGTGGTAGCCGGTAATAATGTTTTCTTGCTCTAACTTTTTTATACGCCTTAAACAAGGTGTATCCGATAGGTTAATACTGCCAGCTAAATCTGAAACCGACATACGAGCTTGGCTTTGCAGTGCAATGAGTAATTGCTGGTCTTTTTTATCTAACATAGTTGTCGGCTTTTATTAATTATTTTTATATTTGTAGTGATTATTGCTAAGTATTGCAGTTTTTACTAATTTTTTTGGCGTTTTACCCTAATTGAACTCTGTTAGCATTTAACTATAAAAATAATAGAGCACACCAATGAACACACATACCGCTATTTTCGATCACTGGATACGAACAGAGTTTGTCACTTTAAATAGTGAATTAGAGCAGCTTTATTGGCAGCAAACCGATAAAGCAAATGTAGAAGGAATAGGTGAGGCCTTAAAGCAACAATTAGAAAAAGAAGGCAACGCATTAATTAGTAATTTATTAGCCGAGGGAAACACAGATCAAGGCTTTGATAGCGCTTTTGACTTACTCGGTAACGTAGGATTATTTATGGCAGCGTGTAGGCGCCATGAAATTACTGAGCCAAGCAGAGAAACCACTTCACCGCTAATTGAAGCCTCAGCGCTTGCTATGCATATAGGCGCATCCATTGGCGTAACCCCTCGTTTTGCTACCGCCCACTTAACTACTCATAACAAAGCACTTAACGGTATTTATAAACGATTTACTAATTTACCTGATGAAAAGCTGTTTCTTGATTACAACACCCAAGGTATTTTGGCCTACAAACGGGCAAGTGATGCTTTATTAAAAATATTGCCGTTAGGTATTTCACATCCCTTGTGTGGTGAGTTATTAAAAGTAGCTAAACAAGCGCTTATAGATGTAATTGAGTCAAACAATGCACTTTATTCTGAGCTCGATACAGATCGCTTTTTTAACTGCGTTCGCCCTTATTATAAACCGTACCGTGTAGGTAAAGAGGTTTACAGAGGAGCAAATGCTGGTGACTTTGCAGGCATTAACGTGATTGATATGCTGTTAGGGCTGTGTAGTGCAAACGAGCCTAGTTACTCGCAAATGCTGGTGGATAAGTTTTTATATATGATGCCAGAGGATCAACAAATCCTGCGAGAAGCCATGCGTATGCAAAGCTTTATGGATGACTTTTTACAAGCAGAGCCATATAAAAATACAGATTGGTTTAAAAGCCACGCAACGTTATTTATTCAAGTGTGTAAATTACATGGCGACACCGCAGTCGGTCATCATAATCAACTGGTTGAAAAGTTTATTGCTCAGCCTTCAAAAAATATGCAACAGCAGCATATGAGCAAGGTAACAGCAAGTGGTCCGCCGCTTAATGTGTTACTTGATTCGCTCGAAAAATTAAGAGATAGGCGAGCTAGCGCAAAACGCGACGATATAAAAACACGTTTTGACGATCTAAATACACTTAAAGAATGGGTTAAATAGCATGCTTAAAGATGATTTTTGTATGGCTGATGGCTGTTATTTACTAAACCACTCGGTAGGGCGTCCTCTTAAAAATACGCAGCAATATTTAGCACAGCACTACTTTTTACCGTGGGAGAGCTCAAATAAAGAACCTTGGCAACAATGGCTACCCGCAGTTGAGCAATTTACTACCGCGCTTGGTAAGTTATTTAATGCGCCTAGTTCGCAGTTTTGTCCTCAGGTTAATTTATCAAGTGGCTTAACAAAATTGCTTATGTCGCATCCACGGCTACAGCAAAAAAATTGTAAAGTGCTTATGGCGCAAAGTGATTTTCCGAGTATGGGTTTTGTAATGCAAAAAGCGTTGCCAAAGTGCGCGCAAATCATATTTATACCTGAGCACGAAAACCTAACAGATATTAGTGTTTGGCAGCGTTATATAACTTGTGATATCGATTTAGTTTTTATAAGCCATGTGTATTCAAATACAGGTGTACAGGCGCCTGTGTACGATATTGTAGCTATAAGTAAATTAACCAATAGTTTATCAATAGTTGATGTTGCTCAGTCAGCGGGTGTTATACCGCTTGATTTAAGCGTGCTCGATGCGGACTTTATGATTGGCTCGAGCGTTAAATGGTTATGTGGTGGCCCAGGTGCAGCTTATTTATGGGTTAACAAAAATCAAATAGAGTATTGTGAGCCTAAAGATGTGGGTTGGTTTTCGCATCAAAATCCATTTGAGTTCGATATTAACCACTTTGAATATAACGCCAGTGCGCTTAAGTTTTGGGGGGGCACCCCTTCTGTAGCGCCTTATATTATTGCCGCAAATAGTATTGCCTACTTTGCAGAGCTAACAGCTCACAAGGTAAGGGCGCATAACTTAGCGATGCTTACGCTTATTCATGAGCAACTAAGCGAATATGTTGCATCACCTATGATTGGTGATAAATGCAGCGGGACTGCTATTTTGTTTTTTAACAAGCAACAAGACCATGTACTTACAGAGCTTAATAAAGCGAAAGTTAGTGTAGATGCTCGCAAATTTGGAATACGAGTATCGCCACATATTTATAATACTCAAGAAGACGTTGCGCAATTTATTTCTATAGTAAAACGAGCGCTTAAGGGTTTTGGCTAAGCTGCTGCTTTCTTTGCTTTAATGACTCTATTTTTTGCTGCGTTTGACTAATTGATGCGTCGTAGGCTTGTTTTAATGAATTTGTTTTAGTTGCGATAGCATCAGCAATAGACGAAGCGCCTAAACGATTGGCCTTATCTTGGGTCATATAATCTATTTGTTGTTTTTTAGCTGCGTATTCTTTTTGGCTTTGTTCAATAGATAGCTCAAGGCGCTTTATTTCACGCTCTATTTGCTGAACCTCTAAGTAGTCATCAACAGAGGTATCGGTAATACCTTTACCGGGCGTAGAGCTTTTATATGCTTCAATTACATTTATATCTTTTAGAGTAATAACTTGTGCATCTTTAGCGCAAGGCGTTTGGCTAAAAGTAGGAACGCCCTTAATTACACACTTATACACTGTTGTACTTTGTGCCAAGGTAAAAAATGGTGCTGCCGCGCAAAATGATAGCAATATGAACCGGATCATAGCTAAACCTAAAAGTGGCTAAAGTTGTGTTAATAATGCCCTAAGTTATTACTAGGCACAATTTGTTTAGTTTTTATAAATTTTAGGCACAAAAAACACAATCAAGTGGTTTAAATTAAGTATGGTCCAGAGGGAGGGATAGACTTGCTTACATCCATGTAATCAATCGCTACGCGACGCTTGCAGCGGCCTAAAATATTCCAGACATTTTGTCGAACCCTGTCGAGGGTTCTCACCCTCCCAATTTAGTATCGGTGTTAAAATTTAGGCACAAAAAAACCACAATTAAGTGGTTTAAATTAAGTATGGTGGAGAGGGAGGGATAAGCTCGCTTACATCAATGTAATCAATCGCTGCGCGACGCTTGCAGCGGCCCAGAATGTTCCAGACATTTTATCGAACCCTGTCGAGGGTTCTCACCCTCCCAATTTAGTATCGGTGTTAAATTTTAGGCACAAAAAAACCACAATCAAGTGGTTTAAATTAAGTATGGTGGAGAGGGAGGGATAGACTTGCTTACATCCATGTAATCAATCGCTGCGCGACGCTTGCAGCGGCCTAAAATGTTCCAGACATTTTGTCGAACCCTGTCGAAGGTTCTCACCCTCCCAATTTAGTATCGGTGTTAAATTTTAGGCACAAAAAAACCACAATTAAGTGGTTTAAATTAAGTATGGTGGAGAGGGAGGGATTCGAACCCTCGATAGAGCTACAAACTCTATACTCCCTTAGCAGGGGAGCTCCTTCGGCCACTCGGACACCTCTCCAACGCATNCTCTATACTCCCTTAGCAGGGGAGCTCCTTCGGCCACTCGGACACCTCTCCAACGCATAACCGGTTGTATTGATGGAGTAAAAAAAGCCACCAATTAAAATATGGTGGAGAGATAGGGATTTGAACCCTAGATGGGCTATAAACCCATGCCGGTTTTCAAGACCGGTGCATTCGACCACTCTGCCATCTCTCCGTGACGCAGAATAATACTTAGGTGATACCGCTGTGTAAATAGCAAAATGACTGTTTGCCTAAAAAACATACGTAAATGAGGTTTTTTTTGTAAATAAGGGGAAATTAAGGCAATTTTTAATAAAATAAATAGGTTGCAGCAAACAATGGGAGCTAAATAAGTGACTTCATTTAGTGGTTGAGTGTTCGCTGCACCGAAAAATAATCATGGTTGGGTGATTATTTATATTGAGCTGCACCGCTAAGTGCTAGTCTTTTACCAATCGTGTTAAGTTTAGCTAACATTCTTGCTTTACGGTTAGTTGGTTTAACGGCTACTTGCGCTGCTGCTGTTTGATTTAATGTATTAATTGGTTTCATTATTTTGCTCCGGTTGTATCTGTTGAAATCGCGTGCATTTTGCACGTTGTTTGGTTAAAAATACAACGATAAAAATTGAGCCTGAGGGATTAGTTAAACTAATCTGAATTGATTTTATTAATATGCGATTCAGTAAGTTGCATTACTGTTTTTGCATAGCTATTTATATGGCGGTTGGTTTTAACCCCTTTGATGTTGGGGTTTTTGGTTTTTTAATTTATTTTTATGCATTTTATACAATGTTTTTTGATTATTTATTCAGATTAAAAAAATTTAATTAAACGTTTGTTATCTCACTCTAAAATACATTGCTGGAAACAAAAGCTTGTCACTACTTATAATTATTAAACCAAGTATCAAAAAACAGAGCCAAAAATCATTGGCATGGCTTAAAAATATCTGTAAAAAACGCAGCTTTTCTTATTGTATATTTACTACAACGGGAAGCTTTGACGATGACTGCGCTCAAATAAGGTTGTTACTGAGTAAATTTCCCAAAGTAGTTGCACTAGGTGGCGATGGGACATTGAACTTGGCGGTTAATGCGCTAATAGGCAGCAGCTGTTCGTTAGCATTATTACCTTGCGGTACAGGTAACGATTTCTCCAGAGGGTTTAATTGCAAAGAAGATGATTGGCGAAAGGCATTATTTAATACACCGACAGCAATTGATATAGGAAAAATTAATAGCCGCTATTTTATTAATATTGCAGGGGTAGGATTTGATGCTCATGTTATTAAAACAATTAACGAGAAAGCTAATTTTTCATCTTTTGATTACAGTTGGACGAGTATTAAAGAGCTATTTTATTATCAAGCTCAGCAGTTGCAAGGTACGTTTAATAACGATGTAAGGCAGTATCAAAATTTAATTACTGTATTTGCTAATCATAAGTACTTTGGTGGCGGACTAAAAATAGCGCCAAAAGCAGATTTAACTGATGGGCTGCTTGAGTGTTATCAAATGCGATCGGGTGGGCTTTTTTATAACGTAATAAGCTTTATTAAGTTATTTTTTAAGCGTCATGAGTATATAAAAAACCTTACCTATAGTCGCTTAAATACAGCTTCCATAAATACTGAAGGGCTATTGATTGAAGCAGATGGTGAGCTGATAGGTAAAACTCCTGCAGTTGTTAGTGTGCATGGACAGGCCTTACTTTTTCATATGCCAATAAAAAAGCGCCTACAGTAAAGTAGGCGCTTTTGCGTTAGTTGCGTTAATAACGCGTCTAACTGGGGACGGAGCCATTTTTAGCTATTGCTCTATTAGCTAAAAAGGCGTTAATTCGTTTTGTTGGGGTAAGCACAATGGCGTTACCTAATAGTACTAAGCTAAACCCTGCAAAGGTATTTGCGTGCCATTCAAACCCTTCAAAAAAACTACTTAGCGTTACTGCCACTAATGGAAATAAAACAATAACGTAGCTGGCTTTTTCGGGGCCAATATTTTTTAGTAGTGCAAAGTAGCAACCAAAAGCGATTACGGTGCCAAATATTGATAAGTAGAGTAATGATAACCAGTAACTCGGTGGCGCGTTTACACTAAATTGCACGTCATTCATTAATACATATAGCGCTAAGCCTACGGCGCTATATAACATGCCCCATGCATTACCTTGTAATACACCAATTTGCTTACGAGAATTTCGAACGCTTACCATATTTCCTAATGAAGCCACAAAGGTACCGCTAAGAGCAAGTAGTAACCCGACCAATGCACCATTACTTAAGTCGAACTGCTGTAACTGCGGCCAAAACAGGGACGTAATACCTAATACAGCAAGAACAGCTCCTGTATAAATTCGCTTTGAGATTGGTTTACCAAAAAATAGTCGAGTGTTAACTATGTTCATAACCAGCAGCATCGAAAAGGCAATGGAGCTCATGGCTGAGGTTAGGTAATTTTGTGCCCAGTAAAGCATTAAGTAATTTAAACCAAAGTTAAACAGAGCTAATAAAGCAAAAAAGCCATGATCGACTAATGAGAAACGCATGTCGGGTTTTTTGTACGCTACATACAACCACATTAAAAGCGCTGCAATAGCAAAGCGATAAAATAACGATAACTCGACTGCAATATCGCCTAGTTGAAATTCTATGGCTAACCAAGTAGAACCCCAAATTAAAACGGTTGTAATGTATAGCGCTGCACTTTTCATGGTTAGTCCTCAAAGCCCGATTGAATGGCTATTTTAAGACCTATCTGTATACTTACCATATACAGAAAAGTAAAAATGTAACCTATACAGATTTGGTGTGTGATGATAAGACAAAAAAATAGCCAAGGGCACGATTTTTTATATCAACAAGTTATTCAGTTAATTAGGGATATGAGTGCTCAACAAGTTTTACTCCCCGGCGAAAAACTACCATCACTACGTAAAATGGCAGATAACTTAAATATAAGTATTCCCACTGTAAAACAAGCGTATCAAGCACTTGAGGATCAAGGGCTAGTAGAGGCACGCGAAAAATCAGGTTACTTTTTAAAAGCTGTTAACGCCGCGCATAACTTACCTAAGCGAGTTAAATTGAGTCGCGAGCCTGTTGTGGTAAATAAACAAGCCTTAATAGAGCAGGTATACAGCGCCATTCATCAAGCTAACGTAGTCCCTTTTGGTATCGCTAATCCTATAGCCGCTGCACCTACCGATAAAGCACTGGCCAGAAATATGCGCCGAGTAATGACAATTGCCGGCAGTAAAGCCATTAACTATGGGCCAACAGATGGATTTGTGCCGCTGAAAAAGCAACTAGTGCATCGCTATCTAGATTTTGGCATTGGTATAAATATGGACGAGCTTGTGATCACCAATGGTGCACAGGAAGCCATGGCTATTGCGCTTAAATGTGTGACAAAGCCAGGCGATGTAGTTGCCATTGAGACGCCTTGTTATCACGGGATTATCGAGCTAATAGAGAGCTTAGGGCTTAAAGCGCTCGAAATACCACTGTGCCCAGATAATGGCATCTGGTTGAGCGATTTGGAACGCGCTTTGAATGAGCATGACATAAAAGCATGTTTATTCTCGACTGCAATTAGCAACCCTGTAGGCAGCTTTATGCCAGATAAAAACAGACAGCAGCTGGTGGAGCTACTTGAAAGTCATGACGTAGTGCTTATTGAAGATGACGTATACGGCGATTTATATTTTACGGCAAAACGAGGCACACCAGCTTTAGCGTACTCTAAAAAAGGATTAGTGATTAGTTGCTCATCTTTTTCTAAAACCGCAGCGCCGAGCTATCGTGTAGGTTGGTTAGTTGCGGGTAAATTTGCAACGCAAGCAAGGCGATATAAAAGAGCACTAAGTTGCTCTGCTTCGTTAATAAACCAATGGACGTTATCTGAGTTTATTGCCAGCGGCGAGTACGACCGAAATTTAAAAGTACTTAGGCAACGCCTGCGCGATAACAAAGAGCGTATGCGATGGTGCTTACAACAAGCTATGCCAAAAAATACACGTATAAGCGATCCAAAAGGAGGTTGCGTAATGTGGCTAGATTTAGGAGGCGAGTACGATAGCCAAAAGTTATTTTTACTTGCACTTGAAGTGGGTATTAGCATAACCCCAGGGCTTATTTTTTCAGCCTCTAATAAATATAAAAGCTGTGTAAGGTTAAGTTATGGTGTGCAATGGAACGCGCAAATTGAGCAAGCAATAGTTACATTGGGTAAGCTTACTTTATTAGCTAAAAAGTAAGTAACTATTCACCAAGACAAATTATTTTCTAAGGATCTTTTTTAGCTATTGACTGATCCTGCCAGTATGCCAAGCTAGAGCTATTACCCTATCGCTCTAGCTTTAATGAATTTAAACA